>DAOUZW010000005.1 GCA_030671315.1 Candidatus Bathyarchaeota archaeon | reverse complement strand
TTACACCCGATATATTTTGTTTGTAAAACAATCATCAAGTTTATAATATTATTATTTTGTGTTTCAGAGGTTTATAATTAGTTATTTAAAATTATAAAAAAAATCTGAAAATCTTGAAACGACTTATATAAAACGCATTTCTGTTTAGGCCTATTAGGAGAATTAATTCGTGGAAAAATCTGAGTCTGTGTCACGTCATAAGCTTAAAAGGACACTTGAAAGGCTTGCTTCCAAAGAAGGACGAGGAACTGAACTAATTTCAATATACGTTCCACCAAATAGACAAATCCATGAAGTCACAGCGAATCTTAGGGAAGAACATGGAACAGCATCCAACATCAAATCCCGAACTACAAAAAAGAATGTCCAAGATGCGATCGAAAGAGTTATTCAAAGACTTAAACTCTTTAAAAAACCACCACCAACTGGACTAGTCATCTTCTGTGGTGCCATTCCACGAAACGGCCCAGGCTCAGAGCGCATGGAGATCTTTGTGTTAGTACCACCTAAACCTATCAACGTGTACTTCTATCGCTGCGACAGCATATTCCATCTCGAGCCCCTCATGGACATCTTAAGAGAGAAAGAAACCTTCGGCATTATCTTGATTGATTCAAATGATGCCACATTGGCGACACTTCGAGGAGGAAGAAGAATGGAAATCATGAAAGAAATGACTTCAGGAGTCCCAGGTAAACATCGGGCCGGTGGGCAATCAGCACGAAGATTCGAAAGAATAAGAGATGCCGCAGTCAACGAATATTTCAAGAGAGTTGGAAAGCACTCAGACAATATTTTCGGTCAACTGAAAGACCTTAAGGGCATTATTATTGGCGGACCTGGCCCAACAAAACATAGTTTCGAGGAAGGAGACTACCTCAACTATATGATCAAAGACAAAATTATCGCATCTATTGATACATCATATGTTGGAGCTAATGGAGTTAAAGAGATAATATCAAAGAGCGGAGAGATACTTCGAGGAGTCCGATATTCGGAAGAAAAAAAACTCGTTCAAAAATTCCTTTACGAACTAGGCCACGAAACTGGAAAAGCATCATATGGTGAAAATGAAGTCCGTGGCTATCTCAAAGAGGGTCTTGTAGACCTTCTACTTTTAAGTGAAAAACTTAACATGACACGTCTTAAAATTAAATGCACAAACTGCGAATATATGGAGGACCGACTAGTAGATCCCCGAGATCTAATTGGACTTGAAAAACAGATATCACAGAGTCAATGTCCAAAGTGTTCAAACCAAAATCTAATCATTGACACCACAAAAGATCTAATAGACGAACTAGTAGATGAAGCTGAGAGAACAGGAACTGAAACTCAGGTAATCTCAGCAGACACTGATGAAGGAGTAATGTTAAAAGACTCATTTGGTGGAATAGCAGCCATATTACGATATGGGAAAAGCTAGATTTCCACTACAAATATTTTGAAAAAATAGGATTGTAAATTAATTTAATTTTTAAGTAGAAATATTCCTGAGGGGATTTTAACTGAAGTCTGACTCTATTGAACAGAAAATATTAGAATTCATAACAGCAGTTGGAAAACTAAAGAAGCTTCCTAGGACAGGGTGGAGGGAGAAAGCAGCGATAAACGCACCTGAATCTGTAGCTGAACACATGTATAGAACTGCAGTTATATCGATGATACTTGGCGACCTTGAAAGATTAGATACTGAAAAGATCCTAAAAATGGCTCTTATTGATGATTTACCTGAGTCTATGATTGGAGATCTTACACCAACACAGAAAAAAACCCTTGGATTAGCATCTGTAAAATGTCAGGAAGAAAAAGCGATAAGACAACTACTTTCATTGTTACCTAAAACGCTCTCAAAAGAATATTTAGCGATTTGGAAAGAGGCACAGTCTCAGAGATCTAGAGAAGCGAAACTTGTCAAAAGCGTTGATAAGTTAGAAATGGCTATACAAGCTCAAGAGTATAAAAATCAAATTCATGAACCTAAAAGTCTGGACGAGTTCATAAAATCGGCAGAAAAAAGCATGAGAGTTGAGATTGTCAAGAAGATTTTTCGTATTCTAAAGGAGAAACCGAAAATTTTTTACGGTCAAAGTTGAGTTAGTCGCAAAGGATATTGTTTGCATGATTAAATTTTATGGATGCTTGATTATTGATACCAATTGTTATTGCAAATGAAATTTTAGAAAGGATCAGATCTGAAATTGATGTACCTCATGAACAGATAGGTCTGTTGATCGGAGAATTATCTGATAATCACCTAGTTGTAAATGATGCTATAAGCGGAACATCAAGTGCTACTAGATCTTTGTCTATTCTCTCTTCAGAAATTCTAGCCGAGGTTGCTGACGACATACTAAATGGCCGAATCGACGGACGAATAATAGGTTGGTATCATTCACATTTGGGTAGCGGAGTGTTTATGTCACCAATAGATATAGAGACTCACTCTCGCCTACTTCAGTTCTCGAATGATGTAATAGCAATGGTTATGGATTCTGTCGCAAATCAATTTGGAATATTTGTTTACGATGCACAATCCGGGGGTCTAGTACAACTTCCAGAAGAGTATATCTCAATAGTTTAGCAGCGCGCGCTGTCATAATCTTTTCTGAATAAAGTTAGACTCTTCTTCCTCGCCTACCGCCTGGACGACGTGTACCGTCATGTGGAACAGGAGTTACATCTTCTATCCTACCGATTCTGAAGCCTGAACGTGCTAGGCTTCTTATCGCGGCCTGCGCTCCTGGTCCAGGTGTCCTTGCGCCGTGTCCTCCTGGAGCTCTGACCCTGATATGAATTGCTGATATACCCCGATCCTTGGCTGTTTGAGCAGTAACTGCAGCGGCCCGCATGGCAGCATAAGGTGATCCTTGCAAACGAGCAGCTTTGACATGTCTTCCTCCTGAACTCAATGCAACTGTTTCTGCACCACTCAGATCTGTTATATGAACTATCGTATTGTTAAATGAAGAGTATACATTTGCAATTCCCCATCGCTCACTTTTTTTATCAGACAGAGCTTTACACCTTTGTATGCAGTAGTAGGCAGAGAATCTTAAGATTTCTATTTAAGGATTGTTTAATCGATGATCTTAATAAATCAATTAGTATGCACTTCTAATAATGCTTCAGTCTAAAGGAAAAGAAAAGACTCAAACACCCATTAGAATCATTGAATTTGAACTACGGTATCTAGAAAAGATATGTGAGATTGAGAATTCAAGTTTTCCAGAACCATTCTCTGGCCGCTATCTTGCAGATCTAGGAAAGCTCTATTCTGAGACATTTCTGGTTGCAGAAAGGAATTATGAGGCTATAGGATATATCGTGGCGAAAACCGATTGCTCAAGAGCTCACATTTTATCAATTGCTGTTGAGAACAACTGGAGAAGAAAGCGAATAGGATTTATTCTTTTACAGATGCTGATCATTAAACTCAAATCTAAAAGGATTAATGAAATCATTCTTGAAGTAGGAATAAACAATATTCCTGCAAAAACACTGTATGAAAGAGTAGGTTTCAAACTGATTAAGGAAATTAAGAATTACTACCTAAATGGTGAAGATGCTTTAGTCTATTACTTTAAAATTTGAAAATTACAATTCAATGTAATAGTTATAGTGTGCATTGAAATTTTCATGAACAATTTCATAATTTGTAGTGTGCTACCTAATATCGCTGAAAGTCAATATTTTCAAGTCAACAGGCTTCTTAGCAATATTCGATATACGATCCCCTACAACGATAGATATTTTCTTTTCTTCGGCTATATCTAGGAGTCTTTGTGTAATTATACCATCAAATACTACTGCGTGAGCTCCTTTAGATCCCTTAAGTTTTTCTGCAAGTTCACTTACAGGAATCCGATTTGTTTCAGCTCCTTTCTCATCGAAGATAATGGCTTCAAGTGTCTCTTTCAATGTATTCACTGCATGTACTATGAATTGTGGTTGCGGAGGGGCCATCGGTCTAACTGTTGTTTGTTTATTACCAGCTTGAACTTTTTCTCTGAGACATCTCATAATCTCTTTTGGAGTTAGATCCTCAACCTCTTTTCTAGGAGGAGCTCTGGCTACATAGTCTAGTTCAGCTACCTGTGTCAATTCTTTCAAAATTAAATCTCCTCCTCTATCTCCATCGAGGAATGCTGTAATTTCTTTGTTCTTGCAGAGTTCAATAATGGTTTTTGGAATCTTTGTTCCGTTAATTCCTATGGCATTCTTTATTCCACATTTTAGAAGATTAATTACGTCTGCTCTACCCTCAACTACTATAATGGATCCGGTTATGGCAACCTCAGGACCTGCAGGCAACTCTTCTGACCCAAACTTGGATATTTCAGCTGGCCTAACAGAGTCTGAGATCTCCTGAATAACCTCATCTGTACTTGGAGTTGCCTCAACCATCCAACCCTGCAGTATTTGCTTGGCCTTTAATTTTATCATCTCCCGTTTCTGGTCACGTTCGTCGTGCATAGGTTCAAGGAGTATCTTCGCATTACAAGGCCCTATTCGGTCAACACTCTCTACAGCTGCCGCTATGACAGCTGTCGAGGTTTTGTCAAGGCTAGAAGGTATCGCTATCTCGCCTGTCGTACGATCGTTCTTGGACTCGAGCTTAATGCCTATACGACCTAATCTTCCACTCTTTTGAAGTTCTCTTAGATCCAAATCTGGACCAAAAAGGCCCTCGGTCTGTCCGAAGATCGCCCCGATAACATCAGGTTTTTCAACAACACCCTCAACATCAAATTTTGCTTTTATTACGTACTTGGTGGTTGGTGTAAACTTCCCAGTCTCTTGCATAAGTATGTAACCTCCAATGTAAATTCACTCTGAATATGTGAGTGTGATGGAGAGTGTTTCCTCAGTTCCAACTTAAAAACTTGTTTCCTTAGGTTCGACTTATTCAGCCTTTTCTGGATTCTTCTCTAAGATCCTCAACTAGACCATCAAGTTCTTCGATCGCTCGGATCTCAGATCGACAGAGAGCCTTAAGTTTCTTCCAAATCGCAACATTAACTTTTACTTTCATATGAGTTAATTCATCGATCAATTTCGCGGCCAATCTCGTACCTTCTTTATCAAAATCTGTTAAGACTATTACTTCCCGTTTATCAGCAAGATTTGCAGTGAAATCGTAGAAACCATTTCCAGAGGATTTTAAACAGATGACTATACCTGGAATCTTTAACCTTCTAAGAGCTTCCTTGTCTCTCCTTCCCTCAACAATTATCGGGATACCATCTCGTGAACTACTAACTATGCGCTTCAGTGTTTTCTCTATATCTTCGAATTTACGTCGTAAACTTGCATTCAAATCTCGTTATCTCGTAACTTCGATCTTTCTCATCTCGTTCAGATATTTCGGATATTTTTTGAAATGGTCCCTAACTACCTCAAGAATTTGCGCTAATTCATCAGCAACAGAATTCTTTAGGTCTAAGGGATGAATTGAACCCTTTGCATAATCTGACTGAAAAACATCAAAATCATCAAAAACAACATCTCCCCCATATTTCTGGGAACGTGAGATTTTCAACGAACCTTTCTCTGGAAATATTATGTATTTGGCTATCTCAATAATTGGATTCAACCTGGTTTCCTTCGGTGGACAGAAAGCATCGTTTAGATTCTTTTTAATTTCTTCAGGCGAATCATGCATAATTATCGAGCTACCTGGGATGCTTTTTGACATCTTCGAGCCGATACGACTACTAATGTCAATATCTTCATCAAAATCCATTCTAGGAGTCTCTGCCGGTCCTTTCAGTCCTGTCAACAGAGGAGTATGTATGCATATAGGTTTCTTCCATCCCATTTTGGTCGCAGATTCTCTTGCCAGCATATGAGCCTTTCTCTGGTCTATGCCAGAGCAAGCTACATCGAGATCCATCTGGAATATATCCGCTGCCTGCATACATGGATAAAGCATTGCTGCAGCTTCTATCTCTGACTCACCAATTGCCCTTCCCATTATCGGTAGTGTTCTTAAAATTCTATTTACAGTCGTATTCTTTGATATTTTTACAATTTTCTCCCAGTAATCAACTTTCTCAGCAAGTTCTGATGCCCATATGTACTTGACTTTATCAGGTTTCAAACCGATGCTTGTGAAACATTCTTTAAAATACTCTCCGCAAATCTTTATTTTCTGAATGTCCCCTCCTAGCTTATTGTTTATCACGGAATGCCAATCAGCTAGAAAAATTGTAAAATCGAAACCTGCCTCTACCATATCTTTGATCTTTCTACCACATAAAAGACCCATACCCAGATGCATCATTCCTGAACATTCAAAACCCCAGTAAGCCTTAGGCCTCGATGAAGTTGCAAGTAAATTTCTTAGTTCGTCATTAGTAACCGTCTCTTCTGTATTCCTGATTATGAGAGATACTCGCTGCTCTAGATCCATAAGAGTTACACACTCGATAGAAATCGAGATGACCGCCTTAAAAGTCTAGCCAACTTTACAAAAACCTAACCTTTAGTATTCATATAAATTATAATCAAAGACAAATATTTATAAAACAATCATGGAAATTTGAGTTGAACTATTTCCAGACGGGCGCCAATATATGCCTGCCTCTGAGAGAGCCAAATCAAGTGGGGCGTTGCCCCTCGATGAGGTTTTGGTGTTAGTGTTGTAGGCGACATTCACTTGCCGCAATTAGCGGCTTGGCGAGACCCGTTTTAATAATACATCCAAAAAACCGTTTTTGATTAATTAGTATATGTCTGAAGTAGACCATTATATTGCATCTATCTTAGGCAACCCTTTAGTAATATCTTATTCAAGATTTGACTATGGCAATATGTCAGGAATGTAAAATATCGGTCAATCTGCCATTCATATGTAGTTATTGTGGCAGGACATATTGTTCTCAACATAGATTACCAGAGACACATAGATGCGCTGGAATTGGGATGGCCAGAAGGCCCCCCTCCCCTGACAGAACTACAACGAAATCTAGAGTTGTACAAAGATCAAAAATTAAAACACACACTCTTATAGAGAGGAGCGAAATACAACAAATTCTCATAGCATGGCTTGTATTGAGTATTTGTTTCTCGGTAGGGGCTTTGATGTCTCTACAAGCATTCATTGAGAGAATGATTATTTCATCATTCACCGTTGGTTTAGGATTTATTCTTCATGAGACCGCGCATAGATATTTCGCTAGAAAATATGGTTGTCTAGCCAAATTCAAATTATGGCCGACAGGCCTTGGTCTGGCTTTAATTCTAGCGTTCATGTCCGGTGGTCGTCTGATTTTTGCGGCTCCAGGTGCTGTTTACATAATTCCTGGTAGCCGTGGCATAACTCCTAGAGAATATGGTATTATATCGATATCAGGTATCATTATGAATCTACTACTGGCTGCTACCATTCTCTTCATATCAGTCTTGGGGCTTCTTCCTTGGAGTATTGGTAGTTTTGGAGCTGCAATAAATTTCTGGTTGGCAGTTTTTAATCTACTTCCTTTTGGTCATCTTGATGGTGCGAAAGTAATTGCTTGGAATTGGAAGATCTGGATTTTAGTAACCATTATCGCATGGGGGGGACTTGGATTAACCTCATTCATTTGAGAATTATTATATCATAAAGGAGACCATGATCCTTGATCAGGTACAATAATCAATTTATTGGAAAGAATCGTTGGAATACACTCAATATAATATTCAATAACTTTCGCGACTCTAATAACAATCTCGGTGAATTGAAATATTATCATATCTTGTGATTTCTGGAAAGAATTATTAGACATGCCTAACAACTTTTTCGTGTAAAATCATGCGCAAAAACACAAACCTCCTCACTGATCGTCAGATTCAAGTATTGAAATTGAGATCGCGAGGAATAACACAAGAGAGAGTCGCAAGACAACTTCAAACAACAAGAGAGAACATAAGCATACTTGAAAGTAGAGCACGTAGAAATATAAAGAAAGCAAAAGCGACTATCGAGATGCTAGAAGACTTAGGTATGGCTACCAGAATCATGATAAAGCCCGAAACACCAGTCTTAGAAATTTCTAAGATTATTCTTAAGAAGGCCGATGATGCAAACGTTAGACTTCAACTTGATTGTGTAGATCTGTTAGAGAAAATCAAAATAAAAGCAAAAAATAAGATCAAAGCGAAGAAAGTAGTACAACCGATTTCAGTAGTTTTATTACCCTATGGTGATTTGCTAGTAGAATAAAATTTGGCCGCGCTCACAGAATTCTATGTAATGTCTGAAAATTAACTAGTAGGGCGGTACTCCACCTTGAGGTCCTGAAGGCGTTGAGGGTTTCGCCGCAGTAACAGAATCATCAACTCTGAGAATCATTGAGGCTGATTCTGTGGCTGACTTTATTGCTTGCTCCTTTACCCTTGTAGGGTCAATTACACTTAATCTGGACATTGGTTTGACCTTACCACTGTGGACATCAACACCCATCTCCAAACCCGTTTTCTTAGCATGAGCAGCCCTCAAAGTTACCATAATATCTATTGGATCTAGACCTGCATTCTCCGCTAATGTCCTTGGGATGGATTCAAAAGTCGATGCAAAAGCCTCAATAGCCAGCTGTTCTCTTCCACCTACTTTCGCCCCATATGTTCGAAGCCTCTTTGCAATCTCCATCTCTATAGCTCCTCCACCTGATACTATCTTGTTCTTAGCCGCAACTGCTGCTACAGCTGACAGAGCGTCCTCTATCGCTCTTTCACCCTCATCAAGGAGTTTCTGCAAAACTGATCTAATCAGAATTGTGACAGATTTGGGATTCTTACATCCTTCTATGAAGATGAGTTTATCCTCAGCAATCTTCTTCTCTTCGACGATTTTAGCGAGACCAAGATCCTTCGAAGTTAAATCATCTAGATTTGTAACTATGCTGCCACCTGTTGCTCTCGACAGTTTCTCCATATCGGACTTCTTTACCCTTCGAACAGCTATCATTTCATCTCTTGCCAGATAATGTTGCACCATATCGTCTATTCCTTTCTGACAGAAGATGACGTTTGCCCCTGTTGCTTTAAGCTTCTCAACCATTCCTATCATCATTTGGGTTTCTTGGTCCTTGAATGCCTTCATCTGTGATGGATCTGTGATTCTGATTTCTGCACTAAATTCGGTCTTTTCAATCTCTAAAGCAGTATCCAATAAGATAATCTTCGCGTTCTTCACTATCCTAGGCATTCTAGGATGAACTACTTCTTTATCGAGCACCATACCCTTAACAAGCTCTGAGTCAGAAAGATTCTTTCCTTCCTTTTTCATGATCTGAATATTATCCAGATCAGCCAAGTACGATTCTCCTCTCTTTTCCATCACCAGCGTTATTGCATCTACGGCCATTTCAGCGAAGTATTCTTTGGCTTTACCAATGCCTTTACTGGACATAGCGGTAACAGCGATTTTCTTCATTGTTGATTTGTCTTTAAAATTCACGGATTTTGATAATTGATTTAGTAATTCTATAGATTTTTGAGAAGCTTTATTGTATCCTGAAACAATTATTGTGGGATGAACATCATTATCTAGAAGTTCTTCAGCCTTTCCTAGTAACTCACTGACCAATATTACCGCTGTGGTGGTTCCATCTCCAATCTCATCATCTTGGGTCTTAGCTACCTCCACAATCATTTTAGCGGCAGGATTTTGAACATCAATTTCATCTAAGACTGTTGCGCCGTCACTCGTAATCGTTACATCTCCAAGAGTATCTACGAGCATCTTATCCATTCCACGTGGCCCAAACGTACTCTTCACTATCTCGCCTATGACTTTTGAAGCTGTGATATTCGATCTTTGAGTTTCCCGGCCCTTACTTCTTGCAGTACCTTGTTTCAACACAACAATTGGCATACCAGTGAGAGATGACATTCAATTCATTACCTCAAACCAGTCCATGATAATATGTACCCTAAATAAAACTTTATGTTGGAGATTATATCAAATCACCACATCCAGCGTCAACATTTAAGCATCTTAAATTGCCACATAATGATAGCGTCTTGAATATTTGCAAATCATCTTTAATTGAGATTGCAGATTTTAGAAAAATAGGAACGATGAAGTTGAGAAATAATTTTAAACCAATAATTGTTTTTCTAATAATAGTATCTTTAACATTATCTTCATATCAGACTCGATATTTCATCTTTGTTCCAATAAGCGGATATTCAAACGAGAATTCTAACGAACTCTTTATCTCGGCCCCATTATGCGCAGTTATTCCCGACTTCAATATTCTAACTACGGAGCATTTTCAGCAAACAAATCCGGTTCTTGGAGCAATTGGAGAAGGAGATATAACATTAGTTTATGATTCAAGTTTTCCTGTTGAAAGGAGATCTTATGCTCAAGAACTATTTGATCTTGTTTATCCTGAAATCAAATCGATCTATGGAGATCCCTCAAATATTATTACAGTAACTTTAAGTTATGACCCTGATTCATATCCTTGGAATTTCTACTATGGCGCTGCTGACACGATAATCATTAGTCAACTTCCCCCAATTATTGGAACATCACCTTCATGGGACGCAGTATTCACTCACGAACTTATCCATGCTTTCCATGATGCAATATATTTGACTCCAGGAGAAGGTTCTTGGGCTGAAGAAGGTATGACTGAGGCGGCCACACAGATAGTAGCAATGAACCTACAAAGTAGAAGAGATATCGTATTAAGAGATCCTGTTGTGAATTTGAAATATTATGATGTCTGGAGTTTCATGGGAAAAGATGTTCTAGGTGGTGGACCAGATTTTACTTATAAACTCGTTCCAGACTTGCACTATAGAATTTCATCGGCGATGTTCTTCATACTTACAACAGAGCTATCAAACAATCCCTCTAATCCTTATGATTTTCTTTCACAATTAAATAATCAGATCTATTCACAAGCTTCTTCGAATCCTATCTTCAGTGATGATAGATTTAAGCTGATGATTAGACAATCAGCTGCGGGTAGACTTGTAGAAAGCCAACTCGCAGATGTGTGGATCGGAAATCAACCTGTTACATCAGGTTTTGTTGAATCAGGATTCCAAATTGGAGTTTACCCGTATAGACCCGAAAATCCAACCCAGATAAGAGCACTAACATTTCTACGTCTTTCAGATGCAAGAGAGATACCACGTAGTGAAGAAGTCAATATTAGAATTATAGATTCTGAAGAAAATACTATAAGAACTGGAACATTTGTGACTGGTTCTGACGGTACAGGATACTTAGAGCTGGATTCTACACCATTGCCTTTAGGAGGATATCAGATAATTGCTACAACAAATTTCAATGGCATCGAATATGAGGCGAGAAATTATGCTTTTAGTCAAGGCGAATCCATCCTGATAGAACAGGCAGATAACACCCTGTATGGAGTTACCTTGGATGAATCCGGTAGACCGATATCCAGCAGCATATCCGTGTCTGGTGGAACTGTCGATATGAATTCTAAAGGCGCTTTTAGAGTTGAAGCTGAAAGTCAAGTTCTACCATTTGAACTTACAGTCACGGCCGGCACTTTGAGTAGTTTTTTTGGTAAACCCAATCCATATACTCGCGTTGTTTGGGCAAATTCAACTGCACCTGCAATAACACCCTATTCAACTAGCGTAAAGATCAACGGTCTTCCATCAACATCCTCAACTAATCTATTAGTTGATGGTGAGGTCCAAGAAATCATTCAAGGCGGAGAAACAAAATCTTTGACATTCGAAGCAGGTACCACACATAAGATTGAAGTGGACAGTTATGTTAATTCATCATCAACAAATCGATTTTATTGTGACAACAATTTCTACACAGTAACTTCGGAAGGTGTGATCGATTTCACATATTTTCAACAGTTTTACAGTACTTTCCAACAGGAAGGTTCAGAAAAATTAACATCAGTTACAATAGACGGAACTCTCTATACAATACCTATAGAACTTTGGTGGGCCAGTGGCTCAAATCATACATACAGCTACCAATCTAATGTTTCTGACAGTTCGACTCGTTATATATTAACAGAAACCTCTCCTACTTCTCCCATAATAATTGAAGAGCCCCTTACGGTTATTGGCTTTTACAAAAAACAATATACTCTGAATCTTTCAACTGTCCCTGCCAATTTAGTTAAAATAAATGGTTCTGGATGGCATGATTCAAGATCGAAGATCAATCTTGAAGCCCCATCTGTATCTGGATTCGCATTCAAACAGTGGATTATTGATGGAAGTCAAGTCTCAGGAGATACAATTCAAATCGAAATGGATACTCCTCATACGGTTATGGCAGAATATCAGAGTGAAGGTATTTATGATGTTACAATAACTACGTCATATCTCCCAGAAAATAGAGATACTGAAACAACATTCACATGGGATGGTCAAACATATACCACACCATATACGTTTACTGAAATATCAGACAGTCATGAACTCATTATGTCTTCAACAGACAATGAAGGACACTCATTCACGAGATGGAAAGATCAATCTTCGAACTCAACTTCAAGAACAATATCCGCAGGAGGCACATACACAGCTTATTTTGGCGCCTTGACGATGGACTTCACATTATCCATTCATCCTGAACATCAAAGAATAGGTCCTGGACAATCGACATCGTTCACTGTGGAGATACAATCCAATGATGGATTAAATACTCCAGTAACTCTGGGGATAAAAGGACTTCCAGTAAACTCCAATAGCACTTTTAAACCTCGAACATTGACAACATCTAAAACTTCTATACTTGAGATAGACACGTATCGTATCACACCAATAGGATCTTATATCCTCACAATCACGGCTACAGGTAACGGTGAAGTGAGAACAGTTAATGCCCGACTTAGTATGGGCGCATGTGTTGTGGCGACAGCAACCTATGGTTCGGAACTCTCACCAGAAGTCCAATTTCTTCGAGGTTTTAGAGACGATATTGTTAAAAAAACATTTGCTGGAGAGAGTTTCATGATTGCTTTTAACCTCTGGTACTACTCATTTAGCCCATCAGTAGCAGATATTATTATCAATAGTCAAATCTTCAAAACCGTAATGAAATTCACCCTCTATCCATTATTAGGAATTTTACACACGTCTTCGATCGTTTATACACTTTTTGAAGATAACTCAGAAATAGCTGTCTTTATGTCTGGAATTGTCGCCAGCTTTTTAATAGGAACAGTTTACTTTACACCAATTTTCATACCCTTGCTATATAGAAAAAGATCATATATTCGTTTGGTCTTTACTTTCACAGTCTTACTTCTCTCTTTCGGATTTGTTTCATCAATAATTGGGGAAAGCATCCTTAACCAACAACTTATGATGCTTGGTACATCAGCGTTCGTCATCGGCATATTGACATCTTCAATCTGGGTCATTTACAAATCAGGACATATCGTCTGCCAAATAATAAATATATTAAAAGGACACTCCAAGAAAGTCCTATTTAGATCTGAATAATTATTTTGCATACATTGAATCGAGAAGTGAATTCTAATATCATAACTGAATATGAAACGGTATATGTATTCCCTTGTGGAAATAAGTTTTAACCTAGAACAAGATCTTTGGGGCAGTATTAGCCAAAACTATTAAGAGAGTATTTTTAAAAACTAATTCTGAATTCGAAGTCGAGGGGATCAGATATCCAGAGAAGAGGACTACAAAACTTCTGTCCAAAATGTGGATTTCAACTCAGATTTGTTAATGGAAAGCCTTGGTGTGATTATTGCAAAAACTATCCGTTAGATGGAAAAATGGATTTTACAAACATTCTCTCTCAAATTGAAAATCGGTTAAAAAGTAAATTTGGGCGAACTGAAAGACAACCCAAAAACAGAGAGAGAGAACAGATCTCTCTTCCACGAACAAGCCAGACAAGAACAAGCCTTCCACCACCAAGAGTAACTGTATCCACACCGATCAGAGTTCAAGCCTCTGAATCAACTACGTCGATAGACGATGAAGTATTCAAATATATTGAGTCTCATAGTGGGGAGATTTCTTTGTCCAAAGCCGCAGCAGAGTTAGGAATTAGTCCTCAAGAACTTCAAGTAACCATAGATAAGTTGAAATCTGGAGGTTTTCTGGGTCCCCAGGAAGAAACACAACCTGATTCAAGTAATACACGAATGCCTCAAAATCAAGAGCAAGTGCAGACGACAATCCCTAACACTCCTACTAATAATTCAAATCAGCTAGAAAGTCTTGCACCAAGTCCAATACTTGTTCGTCAGAAAGTATGTGTAAATTGTTCTAGACTTATTGAGCTTGAAGCAAGATTTTGTCCAAACTGCGGTCAATTACAGCCATAATTACAATAAATTCTCCTTAAAACATGTAAAAGATCGATTGCAATGACCCTACATCTATAGAATATAAATCTTGATCATTCTGGGCAAGATTTTTCTTTGAACAGATACTTAAATCAATGCAGTGTAAGGAAATGGATAGACTACAACTAACAATAGCATTAGATCAAAATTTCAGTGAGAAAGAATTAGCAAAGATTTCTGAAAATTTGGGTGGAGCTTTCGAGCTCAAAGACAGGACATACATTCTAAAGGCAACAGAAGATAAGCCTCCAACTGCAGTGTTTGCTCTAGGAAATATTTCCGAGAAAAACTTACCATCATTATTAGGCGTTATTAAGAGTGAATACTGGAAAAAAGCTGCAAAGAACATATCAAAAATCTTGGGCAAGCGTAGAAGAGGGGATGACCCAATGATATCTTTTGAGTGTTCAATAGAAAGTCTCAGAGCGTATATGAGATGTAAAACTAGTAATCACAAAGTCATTCAAGCAATCTTCGAGCATTTGGATTCACCCCTAGAATATCTGTGGTATTTGGTCCAGAAGGAAAAATTACCATCTTCAAAAGCTCAAATCTACATTGGGTTCCATGAGAAAAGTGAAACATTCAGAATCGATCGTGCTGTAGTTCTTCAGCCTGATTTTGCTGAGTATGAATTCGATGAAAAAAATGTGAAGTGGAATAAGATCGGTGTGAAGGACTCCTAGGATTTTATGCTAACACATTATTTTTTATCATAACTACTCTGAAATCCATCCTTCACAGATTTTTATTCCATTGATGACATCTTTGGCGCAGGCATCTGCCCCAACTTTTTTTGCGAACTCATCTGTAAGAGGAGCCCCCCCTAAAACGACTTTTATTTTGTCACGGATCGAGGATGATTTTAGAGCTTCTATTACTTCTCCGATTCGCATCATAGTAGTGCTAGTTAATGCAGAAATTCCCATTATATTGGGAGTTTCATCTTTTACTGCTTGAACGAATTTATCTGCAGGGACGTCTATTCCTAGGTCGACTACCTCGAATCCGGCCCCCATTAGACTCACTACGACTAGATTTTTTCCAATGTCATGCATATCTCCTGGAGCACTACCGATTATAACTTTACCTCTGAATTTAGTTTTATCTCCTGACATGTGAGGTTTCAAGAGATCCGAGGCTGACTTCATTATAGTACCTGCAATTATCAATTCACTTATGAAGTATTCACATGATTCGAACTTTTGTCCAACTAGGTTACTAGCACTTCGCATCGCATCCATTATTTCATACGCAGTGACACCATTATTCAGAGCTTCTTTCGTTGAATCTAAGGCCTTTTCTAGGTCTAGATCTACTATTGCGTTCTTGAATTTTTCCAAAATATCTTTCTGTTCCAACCAAATCACCTTAGAGTTTTATCGGATATTGACCATGTTTTATTACTGAATCATACAAAGCACATACGTTCCATGGAGGAACTTCTGGTTGAATTATGTGCCCTGGAGCGACTATAAATCCTCCTCCATTCGCAGCTGCTTTTATAACTCTTATCACTTCCGCTTTAACATCGGCAGGAGTCCCGCGTGGAAGGACTCTTTGCGAGTTTACACCACCACAGAATGTGATTTTATCTCCATATTTATCTTTCAACGCTTCCAAACCCATGTCTGGACACTCTGGTTGAACTGGATTGAGAACATCTACACCCTCCTCAATGAAATCATTGATATACATATCCACATTTCCGCATGAATGTAAATAGATCTTTGCAGCTGTTTTTTTATGAATAAAATCGAAGATTTCTTTGTGTCTCGGCTTTATGAACTTTCTATAAGTATCTAAATTTAAAAAGCCAGAAGTCTGGGCGCCCATATCGTCTGCAACACCAACTAGTGTACAATAGTCACCAATCTGGTCGAGCATCATTCCATACATCTTTATTAAAACGTCTTTCACCTTATCCAATAACGCATTCGCGATATTTGGGCGCAAGTATATATCTTCGACAAATTTGTTGAATCCTCTTCTTTGCCATGATGTTTCAAAAACCCCGCCCATAGGAGCGACACAAGATAAAGCATACCCCCCCTCATCAATCCTTTTGGCTTTCCTGTCAAGGCCCTCAACAGATCTGTCTTTTTCAGGATCTGGCCAGTAAGGATCATTAATAATTTCATCAACATTGTCCATGTGTTCTAATGGATATGGGTTAGCAAATTCCAGATAAGTTTCTCCTGCTTTCCTATGAAACCCACATTCATCAATAAATGAATTATCTGAAAATAATTTCTGAGGAATAAAAGGTCTTGGAAACCTAATAGATATTGGTCTGAAATCTATTCTGAATCTTCTGTAGATCCTTTCATCTATTGGTGTTGTCCAAAAAGAAGTGTAATGAGTTCCCCCAGGCCAATAATCGATCTCTTTAAAAAAAATTGGTAAGTGAAGATAATGTTTAAGATTGAAATATGACTGTTTCATCATAAATGAAAGGCATCCGCCAAGCTCAGCTGGAACTCTATCCGCTTCTTGATGTTCAAGGATTTTCCAGACTCGTTCTCTGGGAGTGTAACGTTCTCCAGGATATATGGTAGCTTTCTGTCCACGAGATACCGACTCCAAAAATATTTCACCAATTATCCGTTGCTAGCTATGAACGCATATTAATCTTTAATTGGATTCGATTTGCCTACACGTTCAAGGAAGAATAATAGATTTTACGATAATCTAAATTATTTCTTTGATTTTAGCTCCCGCTATGATGATGGAAAATTTGATGGCCCTCAAGAAACTCGCTATTTTACCATTTGATCTACTAATAATAACGTGGTTGAGGTGCAGCGAATCCATGACATTCCGGGCAGAAAGTAAGATCTAAGTATTGTCTGGCACAAGCTCTGCATATAGATCTACTGCATCTACTGCATATGTACATTGCTGGAAGTTCACGGTGATAGCTACAATTTCCCATAGACGGGATTCTCATTGAGACCGTTCTTGTTTGATTAGTAGGAGCCGTAGTAGGCATCTGACCTGCTGTGGGAGAAGTTATTACTCGGACATTTGGTGGTTGTTTTGGAACTTGTTGGACTGACACTGCAGGTTTTCCAGGAGCGTGCATATGACTCCCCTGAGGAAGATACATGGGACTTCCACAGTCATAACAGAATTTAGCTCTTTTTGGATTAGCTTTGCCGCATTTAGGGCATGTCGGCATTCTTACACTTTCCTTTATTTTAATCTGATAATAGCCTCAATATATTCGCCCTTTCTTTTAAGAGTAACTAGCAAATAATCCCCCTTTCCCAGGTTTTTTTTCAATATTTTATCATTATTAATCCGAATTGGTTTTCCTTCAGATATTTTAAAGAATAAGAATTCATCAGATTCTGGAAACATATTTCTCAAATATTTATCTCTCAAATTTCTTGAGAAAAATTTCTTAATAGGTATATCAATTCTCTCAACGGGGTTTCTTGCTTCACCATGTTCCCCACAAACCATACAATTTTTGTTTTTAGCCAACTTAAGTAAAGAGTATTTATTATATTTCAGATCAGCAATCCATATTCCCTGCATTGGTTGGCCCGTGGTATCTAGCCATTTCTCAGTTTGTAAATAATTATTGTAACCCAAGAGTATTTTTACAACTTCTTGAGTTTGAATAGATGATACTAGCGATATAGTCGTTGGAAGTGAAGGAGTCTTGGCTTCTTCAATTGGTGCATCGCATGGATTTCTTAAGCCTACCAAATTGCCATATTGTTCCCTTGTTATTGGACATATAGGACAAGGATCATTTGGTGGGACATAGGATTGGACTCTACATTGGTATCCAGCAATTCCTCCATCGACTAAAGGTATCAAATATCTTCTAGATATCGATGTAAGAAAGAATCGTGATGCAAAATTATCTAGACCACTGACTATAATGTCGGAATCTAAATAGACTTTTAAGGGTAAGTTTTCGAGTTTACCTTGGATCGCAGTGATCTCCAGATGCGGATATTTCTTATGAAGCTTCTTAGCTAAGACTTTTGACTTTGGTTTTCCAGCGTCTGACTTGTCAAAGAAGACCATTCGACTAAGGTTTGATACTTCTACTTTATCATAATCTATAATAGTGAATTTTCTAATTCCTAACATTGCAAGATTCTTCGTGGCCTCATTACCTATGGCGCCTGCTCCAGCGATTAGGACATTTGATTTTCCTAGTTTAGCTTGTCCATCTTCACCCCAAAGGATGAATTGTCTGGACCACAAATAATCAATTTCTAGCTTCTTTGATTTTAATTTGAGTTTAGAGATCTTTTGGTTTTCTTTGAGTAGCATTCCATTTGCAAGCAATTTCGTAAGATCTTGTTCAATCTTTAGTTTTTCACACAAAATCCTCTTAAGTTCGGCAACTGTTATGTTCGATGGAACATCGACCACAATCTCTCTGACCGATGGGATCCTTGCTGTGATCTTCAATATTCGTCCTTCAATTGTTTAAGGCCGCTTCGGCCTAAGAATTGTGACTTTTACGATATCTTTTTTATCTGATTGCTCGATTGAATGACTCGGCAAGGGTATGATATTGAATCTTGCTGTATCAGCTTGAGGCAACTTTTTCTCTTTAGTACTCATCTTTGGGAATCCATGTTTACTACATATTTTTGCTGCTTCAAGACATCTCGGATCATTAAATACGTTATTTGGATTAGGGTCTGAGAGGAGATAATAAAGAGAATTTACGACTGACACAAGTCTCAGATTCGGTTTCCAACCCTCGCCTACTACAGATACACAAACAGCGCCTGGCACATTTGGTACTATGTTTGGATGAGATATATCTGATGTCCAAGTAACAAGAGGTGGCTTGACCGGATATTCTCCCTGTAGATCCATCCTGAATTTTTGCCATTCCAAATATTGGGTAAAAGGCCAGACATTTCGCTCAGCTAGTTTTTTGACTTCACCCTTCTCGCATCTGAGCATTCCCTCATAGCTCGTAGGCGGATCATTCAGAGCCTTAACTGTCGGGAACTGATGGTTTAAAAAATCCTTTTCTTTGTAGAGTTGTGGAATATTCAAAAACAACCGCCGATTATGTTGTAGGGCATTAATGCTAATTGGGCATTCTCTGGTATTCCTGCAGCGGCGACAGTTATACTATCCTCTAGATTGACTCCGCCGTACATCAGAGTTACTGTAGTTTGGTCAATACCGAAAGAACCACAGACTTGTTGTTTAACTTCACCTATTGTATGGTCGGGAAGAACATCTATTTCTGCCAGTCCAGATTGTGGGCCAATTGGTGCTTGAATGAATAGTTTCATTGTAGATACTTCACCTCCAAATCAGTTCCTGACATAAACATAAAGCTTACCATAATTTCTATGATTGAATTATTAAGTTAACTTCTTCGGTAACCTCGCACTCTCTTTGTTTCTGATAATGTATGAATCGATTGTGGCCTATTAGGTTACGTAATAGACTCTTAAAATGATTTCTTCCAATATTTGAAGATGGATTCTTGAAAGAAGCCATTTTCAAAAAATAATTATTATGATCATGCTTAGAGATCCACATTGAAAAAAATGATTCTGAAGGCACAGCTGTTATTTCCATAGGGATGTTTTAGAGGAGATCATTATGCAATTCATTGCCATCCAATGATTGGATGTCTGTTCGAATTCCATTTTTTCAATCTCCGTCGAGTCTTACATCCATGGATTTGTGCGCTTTACACCTTCAGAGTTTGGTTTTGTTATTAAAAAGGGGGGTAGAATGGGTTACCTTCCGAGTATACCCAGTATTCCACCGATCAAGCCTAGGATCAACGCAACGATGCCTATCGCAATAGCCGCATAGATGAACATTGATGGTACTACTATGAGCAAAGCCACGTAGATGTTAGCCAGTGAGAATACGAAGGCGATAATGCCTCCAAGCGTCGTGTATCCAAGGCGTATTAGGAAGGCTCCTAATATCACAACCAGACCCAGAAGAATTCCTACTCCCAAGAAGGCAATGATATACGGTGATAGCCATGCTGGGACTATTGCTAGATTTGTCCAGAGTATTGCCGTAGCAGCGGCACCTGCTATTATTGCGACTATTCCTGCGATCAGTGAAAGAATGAATCCCCAAGTCGCACTGGGCTTTGGCGGCATTATTGGCATTGGAAATCCTGGTGCTCCCATTGGTGCTCCCATCATCGGTCCTCCCATTGGTGGACCCATCATTGGTCCTCCCATTGGTGCTCCCATCATTGGTGCTCCCATTGGTGCTCCCATTGGTGGACCCATTGGTGGAGCCATCATTGGTGCTCCCATCGGTGCTCCCATCGGTGCTCCCATCGGTGCTCCCATCGGTGCTCCCA
>DAOUZW010000159.1 GCA_030671315.1 Candidatus Bathyarchaeota archaeon | reverse complement strand
AAAAGAGATCGTGAGTAGAAGAGGTCATAAGTTAGAGCAAGTTCCTTCAATTCCATTAGTCGTTACAGATAGTCTGGAATCGGTATCTGAAACAAAGAAGGCTATGGATGTGCTTAAGACGCTTGGACTTTGGCAGGACGTTGAGAGAGTTATGAGTAGCGTCAAGAGAAGATCCGGACGAGCAAGTCTCAGAGGAAGAGGTAAACGAATAGCTAAAGGTCCCCTACTTGTCTGTAATGATGATAAGGGCATTGCTTATGGGTTCAAGAATATACCCGGCATAGATGCTGTAAAAGCTTCAGATTTGAATGTTGAAGATCTGGCGCCGGGAACACATGCTGGAAGACTTACAGTCTGGACCGAATCCGCAATGAAAACAATAAATGATAGGCTTAAAGGAGACTAATTAATGGGAAAAACAAAAACTCATTCAGTCATTCATTATCCATTGATTTCCGAGGATACTGTAAACCTAATTGAAAAAGAGAATAAAATCACCTTCATTGTGAATCGGGATGCAGACAAGAATGATGTAGAAAGGGCTATGAGTGAACTATACGAAGCCGATGTTGAGTCAATTAATACCCTCATTACACCCGATGGCAGAAAGAAAGCATATGTGAAATTCAAACCCGAATTCAAAGCTTCGGATCTAGCAGTTAGATTAGGAATATTGTAGGAGACGACTTTCATATGGGAAAGAGAATTATTGTTAGAAGACGAGGGCGCGGAGGAATTTTTAAGGCGCCCACCCATCGACGAGTCTCAAAAGTTTGTTATCCTAGTATAGAACAGAAGCAAGACAAGATTATAGGTGCCTACGTAAAACGGTTATTACATGACCCTGGCAGAGGGGTCCCTATTGCTTTGGTTAGTCTTGAGAATGGTGAAGAATTCTATGTTGCTGCTCCTGAGGGTTTGACCCTAAATCAGAAATTATCTTTGGGCGAATGTCCAGTAGAGATAGGCAACATTTTGCCTCTAAGTAAAATACCAGAAGGCACGATCATCTGTAATATCGAGCATGTACCAGGTGATGGAGGAAAAATTGCGAGGGCCTCTGGTACATATGCTACCTTGGTCGCCCATACACCAAAAGGAACAGAAGTCAAACTACCATCTAAGAGATCTCTCTATTTGAATGATAGATGTATGGCGATGATTGGTCTAATTGCTGGTGGTGGCAGAACAGAGAAACCATTCCTTAAAGCAGGTGCAAAAAGATTCCTGATGAGATCAAGAGGGATAAGATGGCCTAACGTGACAGGAGTAAGTATGGTCGCTGCTTCTCATCCGCATGGCGGAGGAAGACATAAACATGAAGGAAAGCCAACATCGGTCTCACGAGATACTCCACCAGGAAGAAAAGTCGGTCTAATAGCCGCGAGACAGTCTGGCAGAGCAAGTCAGAGAAGAGGAAAACGTGGCTTGCGCAAGTAAATAGATTAATGATCAAATTAAATAAACTCAAAATAAATTGGTTGATTGATATATATGCCAAAAGAATTCATCTATAGAGGATTCAACATCCAACAATTACAAGAAATGTCCATGGACGAGTTCATCAAACTATTACCTTCCAGACAGCGACGTACTCTCCAAAGAGGACTAACACCTACCCAAAGACGACTTCTTGAAGAGATAAAAGACTTCAAGCGTGGAACAAGGAAAGAAGGCGATGTACTAAAAACTCATTGTAGAGATATGATCGTTTTACCGGAGATGGTTGGCCTGAGGATCCTTATACATAGCGGTAAAGAGTTTTCAGCAGTGGATATTAAGGCCGAAATGGTTGGACACTTTTTTGGTGAATTCGCTATAACAAACAAGAAAGTTGGGCACGGTACGCCGGGTATTGGTGCCTCAAGATCTAGTATGTATGTCCCACTGAAGTAATCTCGAAAAAAAGATGTGATGTACAAAGGAATCCATTAACTTCCAAGATTCATATCATGATAATTTGAAGATTCAGCTTTCTGTTCTAAGAAGAAATTACGGAAAGTCCTAGTCTAGCATGCTAACCTAAGCGTCTGATCGATGTTTGATATACTATTATAGCTGCAAGAAATGAAAATGGTATAGCAAAATATTCATAATGTTTGGTGGGTTTCTCATCAATTAGATCCGTTGTTTCAATTCTCTCACCTTCATAGGTCATCTTTGCAGCAGGCATCTCTGACCTCAAATTTGTCTCAGGCTCTATTGTAAGAGAAACAAGTGTAAACGCTGCTATTACACCTAAGAATACTGAAAGAATTTCGCGTTTCAAGTAATTTCACGATTCATATTTATGAACTTGAACTTAACTCTTAGTTTTCGTAAAGATTGTACAGAAATTAGAACAGTTTTTCCCTCCATGTCCTTGAAGCTTCATATGTTGTTATCGCTATTGCGCAAATTACAAACACTACAGCTGTTAGATTAGTCTGAACATTAGCTAACGAAGATTCAATAAGATAAAAAAACAAAGCTGACCAAAAGAAAGCTGCATAAAAAAGATATCTCGGTAATATTAGTCTCCCAAAACGTACAAATTGACGAAGATTACCAACTTTGATTTCAGAAGATATTGAATACTGCCCATGATGATTCTTTTCTGCAACTCCCAACTCTCTAATTTTTTCCAAATGATAAAGTGATGTGCTTGGACTTGAAAGTTTCAGAGATCTTTGCACTTCGCGTACACCCAACGGACGGTTCTCTCTAAATAGTTCCCAGTATACCCTCAAGGTTGTCCCACGAAGCTCTGATTCTGCCTTTTTGCGGTCAATCCTGAAGTCTCTCAAAGTACTCTCCAAAATTCTATTGCAGTATTCAATCACACTTATGTTTTTCCAGATCTACGGAAGACTTTTTAGCCGGGCATCTTTTACCTTCGAGAGTCTGTGAACAGCATTGCCAACATGGAGGTATTCAACAAGTGCTCTTGATCCAGAAAGGACTGTGAAGTGTGCAGGTCGAGAGCTAAGAATTTCACCAAAGGCTGCAACTGAGATATGTAAGGCCATCCGAGGCTTGAAGTTACCAAAGGCAAAACAACTATTAGAAGAAGTTGAAGAGAAAAAAAAATCGATACCCTACAGGCATTACAAAAAGCAAGTACCTCATAGACCGCATCAAGGTTTCGGTGCAGGACGATATCCTGTCAAAGCCGCCAATAGTATCCGTAGATTGCTCGAGCAGCTTGAGGCCAATGCTGAATACAGGGGACTTGACCCCGAGAAATTGAAAATAACACATGCTGCTTCACAAAGAGGAATGAAAATTAGAAAATATATTCCAAGAGCTTTTGGGAGAGGCTCAGCATACTTTAACAC
>DAOUZW010000022.1 GCA_030671315.1 Candidatus Bathyarchaeota archaeon | reverse complement strand
TTTACCTTAATTGCCTTAGCGGTGCCTCCTGTCATTGACTCAATTACTAGCGGCACATCAAGCATACGTTCAAAGATTCTAAGTGATGTATCTATATTAGACAAATCAAGTTCTGAAAGTGTTTGATGGACCAAAGTAATATCTTCGAATCCTGCACTAGTGTCTGAAATGACATTTTCTCTGATAGATATTTCCAAATGATCTTTTTTTCTCTTCTCTATTTTCATTCACTTATCTTCCCAAGTTAAGCTAATATTAAATTTGAAATCATTTTGGAGAACGATGATATTTACTTTTATGTAGAGAGATTTTCACTTTTTACACCTGTAGTATCAATTGAAACAATATAGGATCTGCCACCTGCATTTTCTATAGCATTAGCGACTTTGTATTTATTGTCGGGCCGACATAGAGCTATCATACATCCCCCACCTCCAGCGCCAGTTAGTTTTGCTCCCAATGCTCCTGCCTGTTGTGCGATGTTTACTAATCGATCAAGTTGGACAGTTGATACACCAATTTTTTGTAGGAATTTTTGGTTCTTATTCATTAACTTACCTAGATTGTTAAAATCACCTTCCCGGTAAGATTTTACTGCCTCCATAGTCAGTTTCCCAGCAGATTTGCTTATTCGACTAATTTCTCCGTTACCTAGATTTACACGTTGAGTTACCTTAGTAACTAGATCTCCAGTGGATCTTTTACTTCTTGTATCACCTATCACAATATTGATACTGTTGTTTGGTTTAAGATATTCAGGAACTTTACCTATTTTAAAGAAAATAACTCCGCCATAAGTTGCTGTGGTGCAATCTATACCTGAAGGTTTTTTATGGATTAACTTTTCTTGGATTGAGGCTATCTCAAATATATCATTCTTTTCTAATTCGAGATTTAGATATCGAGCAACTGCCATAGTTGTGGAAACGGCAGTTGACGCTGAAGATCCTAGACCGACTCCTACAGGAATCTTCGAATCTATTTGAATTTTTAGACCACGATCGATTTGCCCCGCCGTCTGCAAAATTTTTTCTACAATATGCTTTAACGGATCCATAATTCCATCATTAGATATTTGATTTGATTTTTTTCCTAATTGTTTTATTGAAAATTTACTTGTAGTCCCCAGAGCTGAAGACGATATCTCGATAATTTTTGGTATATTTGATGTGACAGTAACTTTTGAATAAATATCAATTGCCGCAGCTAGAGCTGGTTGACCATGTACGACAAAATGTTCTCCCGTCAAAATAACCTTGGCAGGAGCAGTAGCAGTTATCAATTGAGAATCTCTCGCAATTGAAAAGTCATACTTTAACAGAAATAGCTGCATATCCAACTACAGAAGATAGGTCTCCTGAGATATCGCCACTAGTCTTGTATGATAAGAGTTTGGCTTTAATCGCCCCAACTTTTTTTGAATAGACTATTGAAGATATTACAGGTCCAATTCCACACATGGATATAGAATTGGACTGAACAACATCATCAAGTTTATTTTCATCCAGATTTTCTATTGCATGAATAGCATTCATATCTTTCTGAGTTGCCACATTATGTGGCTCATAATGAGTCATATCAGTTGATGCAATTATAATAGTGGATACCCCATTTGAGGCTTTATGAATTGCTTCACCTAATTCTCTACTTGTTTCGAGGTCTTGTATCATCATACAAATCGGTACAAATGAGAAATTATTCCCGTATAGATATTGCAGGAATGGTAGCTGGACTTCAATTGAATGCTCGTAAATGTGAGCTTTTTCCTCCACATCTACAATTGTTGAATTTTCAATTATTGAGTCTGCTAAATCAGTATTTATTTGAATTTCACCTAATGGCGTAGACCATGCGCCTCGATTCATCAAGGAAATAGCGCTTCCCATTCCCGTATGATTGGGCCCAATGATTATGATATTATCAGGTGTTTTATAACCGGCTAGTTCATAATAGCTTGTTGCAGCAACAGGACCTGAATACATGTATCCAGCATGTGGACAAACCAAAGTCACGATTCTATTCTGAGAGAGGGATTCACCATTAGGTAACTTTCCTGGACCGAGCTTGTGCTTGAAACAGTTTTCTAATTCTTTTTTTAGTGAAGCCGCCGATCCCGCATAGAACATACCGGCTTGGGCTGGCTTCCGAATTTTCAATCTTCAGACCCATATTTCGGAGTTATAGCTGTGAGCTTTGTTTCAAAATCGTCGACTGTTGGAGAAATTCCACTATCAGAGGATATCTCGCCCCTTTCTCTAAGGACTTGCCTTGCAAGAAGCCAGAAAACCATTGCAAGAGCTTTTCTACCTTTATTATTCACAGGAATAGCAAGATCAACACCGCTCAGTGAATTATCGGTATCGCAAAGTCCAACTACAGGAACTCCAGCTACTGAGGATTCTTTTATCGCTTGAAAATCAGCTCTTGGATCTGTTACGATGACAAGTTGTGGTTCAGTATGTCTTGGTTGAAGAGGATTCGAAATAATTCCAGGCATAAACCGTCCAACTATAGCTAGACTTCTGGTCAACTCACAGAATTTTTCTACTGGAGTTCTACCATAAAGTCTTGAAGATACCACAACAACCCTCGAAGGATCAAATCTGCTGATAAACTTCGCTGCCAATCTAATCCTTTCATCTGTTTTGCCAATGTTAAGTATGAAAAGACCATCTGGTCTGACCCGGAAAATGTGTTTCTCCATATCACGTGTCTTCACTCTCGTTCCTATGTGAAGGCCTGCTGCAAGTAACTCTTCTAGAGGCTGTAGAAGATTCTCCGCCTTTGGCATTTCCTCTCTTTCTATAGTGCTCATTATATCACCTAGATTCCTATTTTTGCCATTTTAGCTTCTTCACCGAGTATTTCTTCGATCCTTATCAATTCATTGATCTTTGCCATTCTTTCTCCACCTAATACTCCAAGTTTTATTACAGGAGCTGTTAGCGCGACTGCCAGATGTGAGATCTCGGAGCCACAGCTCTCTCCTGACCTATGAGAGACCACAGAAATATAATTTGCTTGTTTAGAAATTTTTGCTGTTTGTATAGCATCAGTTAGTGTTCCAATCTGATTTGGCTTTATTATCACAGCATTTCCTGCCTTTTCTGTTATACCCCTTTTGATCCTTTCAACATTAGTTGTGAATAGATCATCACCACAGATTAGAGTATTACTTGTTTTGGCTGTTATCTCAGAAAAGGCTTCAAATGATTCCTCATGAACAGGATCTTCAATATATCCTAAATGAAATTTGTTTGCAAGTTCAATCACAAAATCGATTTGACCGTCTTCATGAATTTTCCTTTTATCTCTTTGATAGATGTAGGCCTTCTCTTGCTCATCCCAGAGGGTTGAGGCTGCCATATCAAGACCGATTCTTAGTCTCACTCCAGTTTCATCCGAAACCCGGCTGCAAGCTTCAGACAATATCTCTAACGCCTGTTCTGTTTCTAACGGTACAACCCATGCGCCTTCATCACCTCTACCAGATACATCAACTCCTTTCTTTTCAAGAAGATTAGCCACCTTCCTATGCACACCCATATTAGCTTCTGCAGCCGAAACAAAGGTTTCTGATTTAGTCGGTAGAACTAAGAATTCTTGGATGTCTGTCTTTCCCCCACGAGCATGCATACCTCCACCTATAACATTACCAAGGGGGTATGGAACCTCTGATTGATTAGATTCTGATAAATAACTGAAAAGTGGAACTCCTCTTGAATTTGCTCCTGCTATAGCTGTCGCTAAGGATATCGCATATGCAGTATTTCCACCAAGTATACTGAAATCCGTAGATTTATCGATCTCATGAAGCGCTAGATCAATTTGCTTAACGTCAAGTTCGATTCCAACGATTTTTGGAGATACACTGTCTTCGACGAATCTTATTGCTTCTTTGACTCCACCATCTGGATAGGATCTTACTTCCCAACGTCCTGTACTAGCACCTGAAGGAGATGAAGATCTTCCTAATACATGAGACGCTATGACATCTATCTCTATGGCTTCTTTTCCTCTGCTGTCGAATATCTTCCTTGCCTTAACTTGGGTTATTTGGGAGTTGTCCACCTTTATACCTCAAACATTGTGGAACTTTCTGGCTGTCGCTTCGTAATACTTCAGAATGTCATCGATCACATCAACATGTGATATGAACATCCTTCTACAACAGTATCTTGAAATTCCAAGATCATCCAAGATTTCTTTTGGGTGCTCTCCACCCTTGACTCGATTTGAGTATTCCTCCCACCTATCAGCAATTACATTGCCGCACGTGAAACATCTAACTGGTATTATCATGATATTTCATCTGAACATTTTTGTTTTAGTAAGAGCCTTGATTGAGCCTATCGATATGATTTTTGTTTTCTTCTTCTTGCCCCAGGTCCCCCAAACTTTTTTGATTCTGCACGTCTAGGGTCACCTGCTAACATAGCTCTATCTTGGTTTCTTAACGCACGTTTCAGCTGTGCGCTCTTCGTCCATTTAATTAGGCCTCGTGCGATCGCTACTCTAGCGGCCTCTGCTTGACTTATAACGCCGCCTCCTTGAGCTTTTATTTTGATATCAATATTTTTCGCCTTCTCTCCTGCCACAATTAGAGGTTCCATAAGCTTCATTCTGGCAGTCTCTGGGTTAACTAGATTTAATGGATAATTATTGAAAGTGATTTTTCCAGCACCACTCCTTAATACAGCCTTTGCTATAGCAGTTTTTCTTTTTCCACTTATGATCATAACTTTTTTCTTTTCACTCAATTTATGCTCCTCCTATTTCTTTCGAGAGCTCCTCTAATAGCATATAGCGACATTTTAATTTCGACGCATCGGCCGTAGAAATTTTTTGATATTGTTTATCAGAATATTCTTCAGGGATATCGGTATAGATTTTCACTCTCTTATAGGCGTTCTTTCCTTTTGGAATCTTATGGGGCAACATACCTCTCAGTGCACGTTTCGCATAAGTCTCTGGTCTGCGAGGATGTTTTGGACCTTTGTCTTGAGAGGCTAGCGTCCGAGTCGTTAATTTAACCTTAGCCCGCGCTATGGTACTCTTTCTAGCTCCAGATATTACAGCTTTAGAAATGTTTAGTATTATTACTTCTTGGCCCTCCAAAGCCTGTTTCGCAGCATAACTAAGCATTCGACCAAATATTAAATTAGAAGCATCTATGATTACCGATTTATTGTTCGTTATTCTGTCACCTCATTAATTTTATTTTGGTACCTTTAGGATTCGTTTTTAACAAATCATCGATTGTCAGACATTTGCCGCCTGCATTCAATATCTTATCCTTTGCTTCTTTGGAAAAATCCACAGCAGCAACCGTTATTTTATGTTCAATCGTTCCAGCTCCCAATACTTTACCTGGAACAGCAACAGTTTCCCCTTCTTTCGCATATCTTGATATTCTTCCCACGTTTACTTCTGCCATATTCTTCCTAGTTTTTCTAAGGGCTTTAGATAGAGCAAACCATATTGGCGCCTGTGTTTCCTTTGACGACTTGTGAAGAGACTTTTCTAGCTCTATTAATTCCGGATTAGTTTTATTAGCCGTAACCTACTCACTCCAAATTTTTCATTAAACTTGATAGTTCAGATGCTTTTTCCCCAATTTGAATTGCAGCTTGCTCCACTATCTTAGTGATTGGTAATGCACCATTAGATTCGATGTTAAAGATGAAGTCTTTTTCGCTCCACTCGACCTTTATTGGACATGATTTCTTTGGACAATTCTTTATACACTGTGTACAGAGAGTACATTCTTCTATATCTTTGACCACTAGTCGTTTATCTTTTATTTCGAGTATACATTTCGGACAGAACTTTACACATTTACCACAACTATCGCATTTCTTCATATCAATAGAAATTTTTGGCAGATATTTGTATGTGCAAACAGAAACTGGTTGCCATTTTGCATGTTCCTGTCCACGCCCCAGCCTCGCATAAGCTTCTAATTGTAGTTTCTGTCCAGCAGCTAACTTCACAATTGGAATTTTATTGTTGACCGGAGTTACAACTGGATTGTCAGGTTTTAGATCACCTGAATAAACAACAATCATGTCATCTTTAGCCTCAATTTCCATTGTGAAGGAAGCTCTACATCTGTTACATCCTAGTTCACTATTACAATCACATTTCTCTGGAAGAATATAGGAATCAAGATCCGTAGTTAGAGGGATAAGTCCAAATCTATGTGCTAGGAATTCATCGAAAAGGACCGAAGTATTCTCGATTATTATCACATCGTCGATAGCCATTGTTGGAACTTCTGCAATCATAACCCGTCTCATTGCATTTGCAAAAGCAGGTGTTACTCCGCTCAGAATGAATCTTATAGCATTATCTTGCTGCTTTATGGATGATAATTCCAAGAATATCGACCTCTATGAATGCCTACAATGAATGTTCTAATATTCAATATTTGTTTGAACTCCTTCTCTTACTCATTGTAATAAGATTGATTCAGGTTTATACCAATTCGGAGTAGCGTATAGATATAAACCCTCTTTATATGTTTATTTGGTCAGGGAAAATACGGAAACAATTCATTGTAGATAGGACGTTAATGCTTTATCTCTTTTGACGTTTACGATACTATGATGTAAATTGGTAGATGAAAACAAGATATGCAAAGATTCAATTAAATTAACACTAGAAGGCGCAAAAATAATTCTGGTAGCATCTGAAGACAAGGCAAATGTGATTAAGTTACATCCCTATGAGTATCGCTATCGTTGACGAGGGATGTAACTTAATCACATTTGAAAATATGGATGGCGCAAAGATCACAAGCATTGATATAGCCATGAATAAGGCATTTACAGCAGCCGGGAGCAGAAAGGGTACCCATGAGTATGCTGAAGTAGCATCTCCTGGAAAACCCGCTTTTGGGATACATGTCAGTAATCAGGGGAGGTTTACTATTTTTGGTGGTGGTTTACCGATATTAATCAAAGGGGAAGTTGTAGGGGGAGTCGGCTGCAGTTCCGGAACTGCTGAACAAGACAGAGAGGTTGCACAGGCAGGTCTAGCTGCCCTTTCATCTAAATGATGTGAATTATGCCATAATTAAGAAAGAGTTAGAGTAAATCCTATCTAGTATGACTTTCCAGCGACTGGGTTACAACTGGGGATTTGATATTTCTTGCTCTGCGAGCCTCTATAGTTGTAACTATCAATAAGTAAATTACTATCCATATAGTGAATAGAACCTCTCCTATCGATTCATGAAACATTCGTAGATTTATATCAATGAATGCTCCATAATAGATTATTAGAAATATTCTAATTATGTTAACAAAAAATGTTCCTAAAGCACCAAAGGCTACATAGATGAGTTTTCTAGTCAAAGAAGTATGCAGTTTGATCATCAGTATGAGGATCACTAGCAGATATATCGTCATACTTAAGATTCCTGCACATTGCCAATACATGTTTATGAATAGAAATCCCTTCTGACCCCAAACTGCAAGATTATCAACGCCAACTAATTCAACTCGGACATTTGCAGCTGTGAGAAGTAGAACGGTTATGGCAAGTATTGGTTGCATAAGAACCTGAAGGGATTGCATTGAACCGTAAGGAAAAGTTGCATCTAATAGAAGGATAAAAGCCATTCCTAATAAGAAAACAAGTGGAGTAGGAAAATGTTTGATCTTTCTAATACCAAACGCCAGGAAAATTAATGACGAGATATATATCGCATAAATTATATAATCCCACATTCTGGTCCAACTCAGAATCTGAGGTAAAGTCGTGTAACCGAATTTTGCTCCAAACTCAGATATTAATTCTGTATGACCTGCCGCATAGATTGCGAAGAAGTATCCAGTAATAATGAATACAGAGGCAATTATTCCTAAACGTCTTCCAATAGTTAGATTGAATTTCAGAAGATTTCTTGCATCATACCATTCGAGAATGAGAAATACGAAAGCAAATAGGAAACCTCCGCCGGCACCTTCATTCCATCCCAATATAAAGTGATTTGAATCAATTATAAATAGAACAATAATTGGAAGCGCAAATAGGATCAGAAATGAGTCTTTAGACCTTATCCAATTCAAAAATAAACTCTGAAGATACATATTGGATGCCCCTTAGCAATCCACACACATTATTAGATTTTGTGGAATTAATGTTCCTTTGAATATTCGGACCCACTGATCATTTTATACATTAATCAATCATATGATTCATTGCATCAAGGAATAGTCTCCTCATATATAGATTCTTGGTGACTATTCAGCCAGTGAAATTAGCTAGGAACATCATTATCAAGATGAATGTCTAATTGATCTAATGGGATGCGTAAGCTGTCACACAATCCATTAAAGGATATAACCGGGAGTTTAGGAAAAGAACTTCTCAATAAGAAAATTGCATTATGTGTTACTGGAAGCGTCGCAGCTATCGAGGCATCAGAAATTGCTAGAGAGCTCATGAGGAGAGGCGCAGAAGTAGATTCTGTTCTCTCAAAATCCGCTTGTGAACTTATCGGACCAAAACTTATGGAATGGGCAACAGGCAATAAAGCAATAACGGAATTAACTGGAAACACCGAGCATATACACCTCGCAGGTGATTGGGTTGGAAAAGTAGATATTGTGATCATAGCTCCAGCAACAGCAAATACAATCGGTAAGATCGCCTCAGGGATCGACGACACAACAGTAACTACAGTAGCCACTACCGCCTTAGGATCTGGAATACCCATACTCATAGCTCCGGCAATGCACTACTCCATGTTTAGACATCCGATAGTTCTGGAAAATATCAACAAATTGAAGAAACTTGGCATTCAAATATTAGAGCCTGAAATTGTCGAAGGAAAAGCTAAGATGGCTCCCACCTCAAGGATTGTTGAGACAGTTATAAGGAAATTTTACCGAAGAGACCTAAAAGGAGTCAAATTTCTCATTTCAGCAGGACCAACTATTGAGTATTTGGATCCTGTGCGAATAATAACAAACAAGAGTTCAGGTAAGATGGGTATTGCTATAGCATTAGAGGCTTCGAGAAGAGGCGCAGACTCAACTCTCATAGCTGGCGTGATTAAGGAGAAAATCCCTCAAGGAATAAGAGCGCTTAGGACTGAGACATCCAAGGAGATGCTCAAGGTAGTCAAGAAGGAACTTGCACGAACAAGATACGATGTATTTGTTGGTAGTGCTGCTGTATCTGATTTCAGACCTTTAGATTCTCATAAAATAAAGATACCTACCAGAGATAATAAGAAATTAACAATTGAGCTTGAGGCTACTTCAAAAATTATAAATTTCGTTAAGAAATTAAGTCCAAAAACCAGTTTGATCGCGTTTAAAGCAGAATATGGGTTGTCTGACTCGAAATTAATTGAAAAAGCTAGAGAAGTTATGAGATCATCAAGAGCTGATTTAGTCGTTGCTAATCATATTGGTATTGAAGGTGCAGGTTTTGGCTCGGATACTAATGAAGCATACATTATTGATCGCAAAGGAAAAATCACTCTCATATCACGAATGACTAAACAGGATTTTGCTCGAAAAATATTTGATTATATGATCAATTTTATGGATCTTAAGGGGCGGTAGGCTACTGAGGATTGCAGCAATACAAGTAGGACCGATGTCAGATAATGAGAGCGCATTTTATGGAATAATTGAGGCATTAACCGATAGGGCAGCATCAAATGGAGCCAAATTCCTTTGTTTCCCAGAACATTACCTTTCTCAAGAGACAGAAGATTCTGTCCTGAACATAGTAGAATTGATGAAAAAACAAGCATGTAAACACAATATCACAATAATCGCAGGAGGTTTTTACGATAGACTTTCAGATGGAATTTGTGTGACTGCTCCCGTGGTTAATCCACAAGGTCAATTGATTGGAAGACAAGAAAAGATACACCTTTTTGGCAAAGAAAAGGACAGAGCAAAACCTGGATCAGAATACCAAATATTTAATGTTGGAGATGTTAAGTTTGGCGTGATAATATGTTACGACTTAGTTTTTCCAGAGGTCGCTCGAATCCTTGCTCTAAAAGGAGCGGATATGATATTTGTTCCTTCCAGAATCTTCGAAACAGGAATAGAACCTTGGCATTTGTATCTGTCTGCGAGATGTCTTGAAAACCGTGTTCCCCTTATTGGCGCAAATATTATTTGGCCACCTAAATATTTAGGCCATAGTAAAATATTTGATCTACAATATGACAACCAATCAGACATTACCTTTACAAGGGCAGTAGCCGTTGGAGGACAATCTCAGGAAGTTCTAATCGCCGATGTTAATTTGAAAGCAAATGCTGAATTGAGAAATAAAAGATTTCGCGAAAGGAGACCGAAAACATATGATTTTCTTTTAAAGAAATAGCGCGTGCTAAAAGTCATCAGTTTATCTTGATAATTATGGAATCTGATCAGATTTTCTGATGATCAATTTATAAACTCTAATAAAACATTTTCTTGAATTTTATCAGAAAATCCTCTACCTATTCAGAAAATTCCGTATGACAAAAACCATATTAATTTGGTATCAACGTATCTTCCCCAACGAGGAATAGTCAAAATGTCTAAAAGTGTAAAAGGCATTGGGGATGGCGGACTTAACCTGGGACCTGATAAAGAGATAGACAGAGACCAATGGCTAAAAGATGTCTTCCCTGAATGGGGAACTATACTAAATAAAGAGATAGAAGAAACTAAGCCCAAACCTAATTCATTGATACTTTGGTGGCTTGGCGGAGCCTCTTGGTGGATGAAAAGCGAGGGTGGCGCAAATCTATGTATAGATCAATATAGTGGCTCCGGAGGATGCCTCGACTACAACGAACTATCAAAACATTCGGGCGTAGTTCGAATGACTGGCGCCCAGAAGATGTGTTGGATAAGGTGTGTTCCACATGTACTGGATCCATGGGCAATAAAGGAATGTGACGCATATGTTTCAACACATGTACATACCGATCATGCGGATTTCTTCACAATCAAACCTCTCCTAGAAAACACAGATTGTAAGTTCATT
>DAOUZW010000167.1 GCA_030671315.1 Candidatus Bathyarchaeota archaeon | reverse complement strand
AATACCGAAAATATTAGATGATGAGGGAAAGCCAGCAGAAAGGGGATATGTAGTTCTTGAGAGTCCTTTTGTCCCGAGTCTTCTACGAACAGTCTACAAGGATCCTGACCGTTATAAGACTCAATATTTCGAGAAATTTGGTGATAAATACTATTTCGCAGGTGACGGTGCTAGACTCTACGATGAGTTAGGAAATATTCGTGTTACCGGACGTATTGATGATGTTCTAAAGGTTGCTGGACACAGACTATCCACAGCTGAAATTGAAGATGCATTGGACCGCCATGATGCTATTACAGAAAGTGCTGTTATAGGCGCAGCGCATGAGATCAAAGGAGAAGTACCGATTGCCTTCGTCATCGTAAAGGGTGTGCAACCTTCCGAAGACTTTGAAAAAGAATTGATCAGACATGTAGACACCATAATTGGTCCTATTGCTAGACCTGCTAAGATATACTTCGTAAAACAATTACCGAAAACACGTAGTGGAAAGATAATGAGACGAGTACTCAAGCGACTCGTCAGTCATGAAGCAGTCGGCGACATCTCAACACTACAGAATCCTGAAGCAGTTGAAGCTTTGAAGGAAATAGTGGATGCAAAATGAAATAATTACTATTAATCAACTAAGGAGAACACATTTCCTTTTTACCTTTAATGCTTTTTAGAACGTTGAATGATAGCTCAGTACCAGACAAGCGTAAGCTATGATTAACACCCACAGAGAAGAAAATGCAAAAATAAAATCAACATGAGAGGGTAATTAGTGGAAATATATAGTCAGACTGGGGAATTCGACGACGACATCTACTACATTGACACACTGGCTCATAATATGAAAAAATCAATCGGTGTTCTAGTCTATAAAAATGGCGATGACTGTGTGATCTTTGATTCAGGAATGCCCAATTGCGCAAATCAAATCCTGAGATCTCTAAAAAGTCTAAGAATTGAACAAGAATCTATATGTCACATTCTCTTAACCCACCGACACATAGATCATGCTGGAGCCAGTTCTGATCTTCTTAAAAATTTTTCTCAAGCTAAAGTAGGGATACACTCATTCTCTATCAAGCATCTATCCGACCCATCCAAAATCTATCAAAGCGGAAAAGAACTTTTTAGAGAATTCGCATCCCCAATGAAACCAATACAGCTCTCCTCCATGATAGCTCTAGAAGACAATCAGGAAATTCGTGTTGGCCATAATGTGGTAAAAGCAATCTATTCTCCTGGTCACACTTCAGACCATATTTCTTACTACATCCCATCCAAAAAAACGCTCTACTGTGGAGATGTTATAGGATCATTCAACCCTAGAACAGAAAAAGTCCACCCGACAAGCATATTTCCAAGTTTCAATTACGCAAAATATAAAGAAACAATTGAAAAGATTCGTGCACTAGACATTGAAAAAATAGCCTTTTCACATTTCGGGGTTTCAATTGGAAAAGACGTCAAAAAGAATTTAGACAATAGTTTAGCCACACATAAGGAACTTGAAAAAATCGTTGAAGGTTATACTGACAAGCCAGATAACATGAAACTTATTCAAGACCTCAAGAACACGCTAGAAGATGCTACAGAGATATTTCCTGCCCCTGTGCGAGAAAGAGCAGCGGAATTCATGGCAAGAGGATTTATCAAAGGCATGAACGTATCCTAAGATAAATAGTATTCACTCAATTGTGCGCTACCATATTGAAAGAATAGGGTTTCAGCGCTTAACTGGCCATAAGGGAAGAACAGTCTTACTATATACTTCATTCGTAAGCTCGGCAAACGCAGTATATATCGCCGTAGAACCACATAAAATTCCTTCATAACCTGCTATCGTATGAATCGTAGGATTGTATTGACCTATTGCTAATAGGAAGAAGAGTATTGTCAATGTTACGAACACAGTCAGAATTGCATAGTTCAGTCTCGATGCAGAAACGGCTAACAAAGCTGTAAAGATTCCCCACATGATAAGGTACGCAGTCATACCCGATTGAGTTACTGGCTGACTCCAACCCATCACAGGAAATACAAGTAAGGCTACTAAAGATAACCAGAATAGACCGTATGAAGTAAATGCCGTCAATCCAAACATGTTTCTATTCCTGAATTCCATTATTCCCGCTATTACTTGGGATAAGCCTCCATAGAAAATCCCCATAGCAAGAATCATACTTCCCAACGGAAAGAGACCTATGTTATGTAGGTTTAACAAGACAGTTGTCATACCGAAACCCATGAGCCCCAGTGAGGCTGGATTTGCCAATCGAACTTCGCTCATACTTTATAATCCCTCTAAGTGTGCCGCATTAATGGATTTAGAACTTGGTTTAATCTGAAAAAAATGTAATTAATGACTCGGTTCTTTTTACGTGAGGTATACTCCTAATCTTCATGATAGTTTCATCAATGGTTTTAGGGTCACCTTCTAAAACAGCTACAACATCAAAGGATCCATGAACCACATAAGCATGAATTACTCCTTTGAATGAAGATAGACCTGCACTCATCGCCTTTCCTTTGGCGATATCCATTTCATGGCCAGGCTCGATTTGAATTAAGACATAAGCTCGCATGAGCGGGAACATTATTCAGTCTTGAATTTAAATCTAGCGCGAGCATCCGATGAATCAATGAAATATTGGGTTGATACAATCAATAATCAGTATAGGATAGAACAAATGGGAATTGTAAATAAGAAAAAGGGGAGGAAAAGTAGAGTTTTACTTTTCCATCAATATCCAGATATTATAGGTGTATTTGATATTTCGTTTAGATCTACGAAATCATCGCCATCAGCGTCAGACCATTTGAAGACATAGTAAGAGTCTGTGTAACTGCTTATGTTTGAGGAGATAGATTTGAGGAATTTTCCAGCTGCGAATGTTCCTTTCCAACCATAGCCGTAGACTATTAAGACATTATTTCCTGAGTTGTCAGTGAAGGATTCTATTACAAACATGTCTTGGCCTGATCTTATTTGTGATGATGTTAGACCAGTCTCATCAAGTTTTTTTCCATCAGCTGTATACCAATAGTTGACTCCGTCAACATTCTTGTAATATAGAGGGGCGATTTTGTTCTTCTCATAATTATTTACTCCGGCGTTGACGAGTGGACCCCCGAAGAGCACTATAGTTT
>DAOUZW010000112.1 GCA_030671315.1 Candidatus Bathyarchaeota archaeon | reverse complement strand
CACACGATTACTAACGTTTCATAATACGATAAATTTTTTCCCCTTTTTTTTCTAGCGTGCGCACGAAATTAGATGTTTAAAGGTTGCTAGAGAGACTGGCCCTAAATCTTCTCATAGAATCGGATGAGTTGTGGAATGTTCTTCTCTATGGTGTATTCATGTCTGATTCTTAGAGCATTATCTTGTAGCTTCTCTAGGTTGGCGTCGTGTATTAGTTGGGTTAGGTCATCAATATTTTTGAAGACGAGTCCTACTTTATGCTTCTCAATGAACTCTTCGATTGTTTTGTGGTGGAAGGATAATATGGGTAGACCGCAGGAGATGTACTCTAGGGTTTTGTTTGGAAATGCTACGTCCGTATGAGGTTTGTTTCTGGACTCGTTCAAGCTCAGCCATCCGTAATCGTATTGTGTGAGCTCCTCAAACAATGCCATACGGTCTAGATGGCCATGATAATGTATGAAATTATTACTCTCACTCAATTCTTTGTAGGCTTGATGCTCGAAGGTCACATAGATGTGGATGTGAATACCATTGTCAGCAACCTGCTTGAATATTTCGAGTAAATTGTAGTGGTCTCCTTGCTGGCTGCTTAAGGTACCTATGAAAACGACATGTGTAGAGCCGTCATCGGCCGATCTCTTCTTCGCATTTTGAGGGAAGTTTGATTGGGAAACATAGTTGGAGAAGACCAGGTCTTTGTTTGGATCGACATTATATTTTCCTTGAATATGGTCTTGTACGCCTTCGGATGCATATATTCGGGCGTCACTTTCTTCGTTGGCTGCCTTCTCGTAGTCGCCATATTTGGCGATCTCTTCAGGGCCATCTCTTACATAGTATCCTGTCTCACGTAGCGCTAACGCCTCATGAGTATCATGTATGATTGGGGTTTTATCCACAGTTTTTGTCGCAGATATCGTCAGTAGATCAGGTGCATTATGACTGTGTATAATGTCAGGATTAGATTTTCTAATCAGATCTCGCATATTCTTATCGAGGTTGCTTGGGTCTAGCTTAATCGACTCGTCAAAGAACTCATCACCGTAACCGTAAAGGTCACGTAGCGGATGATATAGGTGACCTATATGAAGAGACAGGTCTTTCCCAAACGTCTTCCGCAATCCATAAGCGTATTTTAAAGTTCTAATGCAAGGTTGAGGTTGCAGGAATAAGATTCTTATTTTTCAATACCTCCATAGTCCTATAATAGATTAATCTCCAGTCTGACCAGCAAAAACCGTTTTTAGAACCTGATTGGTAAGATTCATCTCGGACGGATTAGACGCGACTCCGCCCATCCAACAATTGCCAGTTAATCTTTAACCAATACTGACATCATATAAAAACACTTTTTACTATACGAAGTTGAACGATTGAAAGTTAGCAGCCAAATGGTTTTGGTATTTGATCTGTATCTTGAGCAAGTATGGACTGTATGCACCCTCACAGTTGTCAATATGAAATAATGATCTCATAGTGGAAGCAATTTAATAAAATGCTTACTTTGCAATACTTGTGCGTGTTATAGAATTAATTTCTGTATTTGTTTTTTCCAAATGTATTTTCTTAAATCTTCATCGAAAGGATGGAAGTAAGGATCGTTTCTTAATCCGAATGGTCGGATGAAATAATCCAAGACTATTCTAAAATAAGTTATTGGTAGGCGGCGATCGATCAGTACATATTTCACACATCTATATAGCACCTCTAGTGGATGATATCCTAAACATTTCATCGCTAAGCCCCAGTCAGTAAATTTGTGTTCTTTTCCAAGGGGTCTAAGGTGTTCATATCGCAGCTCGGTGAAGTTTTGTATTTCGTATCCGAGTTGTAGAGCCTTATGTAGAATCCATCCTTCATATCCATAGTATGGTGGATATCTGTTACCTATTTTTTTGAAGAAGCTATTTCGTATGATACGTCCTGAACCTCTGGGAGTCGCATCTGGAATAATATTGTTAATATCGCCAGATGTAACTACGATTTTTGAATTGTTTTCCATTTTATCTATTAGAAATTCATTATAATCGCTTGGATAAATGCAGTCATCGCCACTTATCATGGTATATCGGGTTTCAATTCCAAGTCTTTCAACTTCTTTTATAGCAAGGTTGAAATTGTGGGGCAGTCTACGGACTTCAAATCCTTTGTCTGGAAGAGTTACGATGTGAATTCTTTTTGGGAATTTGTTAAGGAATCTTTTTAGTATAAATGGGGTTTCGTCTGTGGATCCGTCATCTACTATGCAAATTAATTTGGCAGGTGCAGTTTGTTTCAGAATTGAGTCTAACGTTTTAGTAATCAAATTCTGACCATTTCTGGTAACGAGGAGTACCCAGTAATCCATTCTTGTTTTCAAGATAATTCTACAACTCGCGAGGCCTCTTAATGTATGCTATTACCAGCCAATATTGTAAATCGCGTGCTAAAGCGAACAGTCATTTATGGTGGGGTCCTTAGCTGGTGCGCGTCGTCGTTGCTCACCAATGGACACAATATGGTGGTACTCATCAGCTATAGTTCATTCTATCATTCAGTAACCATGATAGTTAGAGTTTCCTTCCGAAAGGCCCATACTCCACTTTTTGGAATTTCAAAGAATAATTAAAATAGAGAAAAGGGGGGATTCAATGTGGTTTCAGAGCGAGATATTCACCAATAGAACGAATTTTAAGATTTACGTGACTTCTGACGAACACGTTTCTTATGTACCAGAGAACGCTTATGAACACGCTCTATTTGCTTCCAACTATTGTCTGTCATTGGCTTGAAAACTTTTCCACAGGAAAGACACTTACGCTTCTTCTTAGGGATCGACATGATCAATCAAGAAAGACTGAGACACATTGATTTATCTGTCTTTTGGTCCACAAACGCTTATTGGAGCTCCTGAAAAATTCACATTTGCTTTTTGGATAATCCAAACTGGGCCTCATATTTTTATCAATTTGATTTGGAGCATCATCTTCGGTGCGATATTCGCGAGAGTCTATAACGTGGTTCCTGGTAAGAGAATTATGAAAGGACTTTGTTACGGTCTGATAATCTATTTGCTTGATACTTTCCAAACTAAAATGTACAGTATTCCTTGGGGGACTAGCTAGTATACGATAAGAATTAGCGTGTATTAATAGTTCAAACATATACGTTTATATGCGCCGCGCCGCCAACTACGCGACAGTATACATTGATTCTACTTCTCAGTATTATCATCTGTATAACTAGTTTAGAAGGAGTGAGAATAATGAGTTTTGATTCCAGACCTATGCATAAGATCACATGTGCCGATTGCGGTAAAGACGCAGAAGTACCATTCAAGCCGTCAGGAGATCGTCCAGTCTATTGTAGAGAATGTTTTCCAAAGCATAGGACTAACAGGTAGTACATACCACACGATTACTAACGTTTCATAATACGATTAGTTTTTTCCCCTTTTTTTTCTTCTAAAAATATTCTAACAAACTTCCACGTGGACATGAAAGATCCACGTCAACTTTTACACTTCCACGTAAACACCATAACCCCGTTATTACCTATATCCCCCTCACCAGCTAAGGCTCTCTTTCACTCTTCTCTGTCCTTCATATTGATCATTACTAGGATCTGTAGTTTCGAGTCGGAATTTTATCCGTTGACGAGATTCGTTCATACTACCATCATGCACAGTTTAGAATCCCACCTTTATGAAATCTCTCGCGGATACATTACCGTTTCACAAACATCTCAAAGCATAATTTTTTAAAAAAACATTTCAATCTAGATAACATGAAATCGCAACTCCTTTCTTGCTCACTGATTCTATGCTTATTCTTTACGTGTTCATTAATATTCGACACGACAAAAGGTCAATTAACTTCTTTTGAACCGTTGGCTGAAGGTACAAATTGGGAATATCATTCTGAAGAAGGTGGTGAAGCAAATACCGACTTATATGGTCATAGAATATGGTCCATTTTTGAAAGGGGTCAAGGCGAAATAATAAAGTTTAGTCCATCAACGATTATAATTGAAGAACAAATGAATTATTTGCATTCAGAAAAAAGTTCAGATGAAGATGACCATCAAAATGAGTTCTCTGGAACTTATCTTTACTTGATAGATCGTGAATCTTTGATTATCAAAGAAGCAAGATTCTATACTGAAAATGGTACAGGATTAGATATTGATCCTAATCCTGAAGGAAAGCCTGCATTGCAAATCATATCAACGGAAGTCGAGGAAGGTTCGAGTATCCTCTATTATACTCCGCGCTGGCATGAGAAACACAGTTTTACTGTTTCATATGGGAAACTAGATTTACTTGGTGAAAAGATTCCAGTGATTACTCTTCGATACTCTGGAACAACTGATAAGGACTGGGTGCTTGGTGTAAATGGAACAGGAAATTACGTGTACCACTTTGAAAAGTCTACAGGTCTTTTGATTAGTTACTCCTTTGATGGGAAAATAGAAAGCGAAAAGGGGGTAAGTCAATTTAACGCCAATTGGAAAATGGATTCAATATCATCGATACCTACGAAAGAAACTACAACGACCTCTCTTACAGAAACACCTACTTCAAGTCCAACACAAGAAGTAACTCAAACAACAGGCATAGACATAAAAGCAATTGGTCTTATTGCAATAATCATTATTGTCATAGCAACAGCTGCATTCTTCATCACTAAACGAAAGAAAAGATAAGATACCGTACATCACATTTTTTTATTGTGTGTGTGTGTGTGTGCCTTAGCTGGTGAGAGCATCAAAAATTGAAC
>DAOUZW010000131.1 GCA_030671315.1 Candidatus Bathyarchaeota archaeon | reverse complement strand
ATGTGTGAATCAATTTCTGTTAGTATTTGTCGAATCATTCAAGATCTCTCCGTCGATCATTTCTATAATTCGTCCGGCTTGATTGGCAATTTCATTATTATGAGTAATCAAAACTAATGTGTGCCCTAAATCATTCAGTTCTTTTAGAATGCTCATTACTGTCTGGCCATTTTTTGAATCAAGATTTCCAGTAGGTTCATCTGCTAGGATGATATTTGGTTTATTTATCAAGGCTCGTGCGATGCACACACGTTGTTGTTCTCCACCGGAGAGCTGTGAGGGTCGATGTGTAAGTCGATGGCAAAGTCCTACATTTTCAAGAGCTTTGATAGCTGCATCTTTGTCAACCATTCCAAAGAAATATTGTGCGACCATCACGTTTTCAAGCGCTGTCAAATATGAAATCAAATGATACTGCTGGAATATTAATCCAATATTTTCACGTCGAAATTGTGTAAGTTCTTTTTGATTCATAGAATTAAGTTTGGATTCATTGATGTTGATTGCACCAGATGTGGGTTTATCAAGACAACCGATTAAATTCAATAATGTGGTTTTCCCTGAACCTGAAGGCCCTGTGATTGTTGCCCATTGACCTCTTGATATATTTAGATCAATATTGTTTAGAGCTCGTGTATTGGAATCATAACATTTCGAAACTGAGTTTAATTCTATTTGAGTTGTTGCCACGTGTCTATTCACCTCTTAACACAACTGCAGGTTCGATCATCGTTGCACGTTTTACCGGGAATATACTAGCCAATATTGTTATAGAGAGAGAAATTCCAATCGTCAAAGGGAGAAGGTACAAAACTGGTGAGATAGGTGTACCGAATACACTTTCCCCTATGTATTGAGCAAAAACATTACCAACAAGATATCCAATCAAACCTCCAAACAAGCCTACGATGATAGATTCTGTAAGAAACAATGAAGCTATCTTACCATTCTCAGCTCCAAGAGATTTCATCAGACCAATCTCTTTCCTTCTTTCAACAACCGTGGTCATAGTTGTAGTCATTACACAGATACCTGCCGCTCCAAGAGCTATAACTGATATCAGAAGCATCATCTGCCCCAATTGATCCATAATCATCATTTCTGTGTTGACCAATTGTTTGACGGTCTTTGCTTGTATGTAGGGCAGTTTTTTTTCTATCTCGGTACCCATTAGTTCCGCTGGACATTCAACACAAAGTGCACTTACTTGAACCGAATGAACTTTTCCTGGACGACTACTAATTTTCTGAGCAACTGGGAGTGTAACAAATAGTTGTGAATCCTCCGATCCTCCTGTACTAACTATACCAGATATTTTGAGTTGTTCAGTCGTGATCTGTCGGTTCTCTGGATTCTCATAACTTAACTCTAAAGATTCACCCAATTCCAGGTTGAGTTTTTCTGCGACTGTAGAGCCTGCTATAACGCTTTTTTCATCGCTGTCTACAATCCATTCTCCTTCTAAATTCCAATACGGCGCAATTTTCTTAATTCCGGTAGTCCACACTTTTTCGTTAAAAGTTATGTCTGGAAATTCTCGCTCAAAGTAAGTGCCAGCGAGAACAACATTCTGAACAGTCCCACCTCTTTCCACTTGCACAACTTGATAAAGAAATGGAGCAAAACCAAGAACATTTGCGCTCCAATTATCTATCTTTTTTATTTTCCATAAATCGTTTTCATCAATGTATCGCTGTTCGGTCACAGAACCAAAATCTATTCCTGGAAATCCGACCTCTATGGTATCCGATTTTGGAATAATTACGATATTTGAACCAAATTTTCTGAATTCGAGGCCTAATTTCTCTTGAATTCCATGTGAGACTGTGAGCAAACCACTTGTCATAGACGCGCCCATTAACACTGCTATCAAAGCGATAACAATACGAGATTTACGTCTAGAGAAAGATCTTGTTAATAATTGAAGAAACAATTATTGGATCACGCCGAAGGGTTTTCCCATATATGACGAGTGTTATATAAGTATAACGCTGTTAATTACTGTCATGGCTAAACATTAACAACTTGAAGAATCAAATGACCGCTTGTGATCCACCATGCCATCTAAATTTCGTCTAATCGATGGATTTCCACAACAGATGCAAAATTTTAAAGTTCTGTATCCAGTTTTGGTTTTAACAAACACAGATTTTAATTTATGACCTTCTTTCTCACATAATGAGCATTTGACTGAATCATTAATAATTTCTAGGCTATTTTTTATCATCTAAATTTCCTTTCATTCTTTTAAATTCATTTTTCGAAAGATCGTAATAATCGTGATTTCGCAGATACATACGAAAGGCCTAGTATTTTTTTATTTAAATCATAGTACTTTCATATGATATTCTTGTTATGTAAAGCTTTACGTTTTTTAGGATTCATTCACACTATACCAATTTTCGATACAATCGATTTGGTCAATATAATCTTAGTACACCAAATGAGTTTTTATTCAACTCACAATGCATTTTCAATGTAGAACATTAAACAATTTACGATGACGACGATACTACACATACATAATATGTTCTTATTGTGTACCAAACTTGTTTTTTTTGGCCAATATGATTTCAAATCAACATAGGTTGAACGTCTACAGATAATTTAAATATGAGTGCCCATATGATTTACATAGACTGTAATGCTTTACAGTCTAGAAAATGGAATAACGCGCACTCGCATTATTCTCCATTTTCTCCCATCTTCTAATCATTATGTCAGAGATCATATAACGTACACTAAGATAGCTGCCTCATGACATCGAAAGACATTATGTTGGATATCGACATATATCATATATACAGGGCAATAGAAAGCATTGCATATCATGTAAGGCATTACATGAAAGAATAATTAAATGGGAGAAATAAAATATGAATAAGCGAATACTAGCGACACTTTGCGTAACTATATTCGTACTATCTGCAATGGCTACTGTAAATCAAGTGTCAGCCCACTATACGTTGGGTGACCAGCTCGCAGCAAACATTGGAGAGACAAATGCCGGAGGTCTACCTGTACAACCTACAAGTGGAGCCGGTAATGGTCTACCACGGTACCATGTTCCGCCAAATGGCAATAACATGGCATTTCAATCGTGGGGTGGACATGTCCCAGGTCACATATCATTTGTAAGACCTGGAACATTATATGTTCCGCCAAGTGACCAATTCAACTATTACTCTCCAGACGGAGCTGTTCTCACCGATACCGTGGGTGACCTATTCGTCTACATTTCCATCGCTGACGATGTCGAACCAAATGAAATATGGGATGGACAAAGCGGACCAATCAACATATCATGGAGAGGACAAAGTGAGAACTTTGTCACAAGACCGCCATTCTCACTCTTTGAGCCGAGAAAGCACATTTACATCGCTATTCCACCTGAATTCACTCCGCCAACAGATTGGGAAGCAGGCTGGGGTGATCAACAAACAACCAACCAGGGTTTCGGTGACACATCAAACATCGAGACCACAATCACCAATGACCACCAATTCATTGAGACCGGAAGGTTCGGTTCACGTCATCCAGTTGCACCCAACTGGTGGTTCGTCCGAATCACATCCGACCCAACATACCACCCAGCAGCAGAATTAGTCAACATTGACAATGCTAATGCACCAAACCCACTCTACTCAATTAATGAACGTGATATTCTCAACACACACTTCAAAGACACAACAGGTACTGACTTTGACTTCAAATATGTTGATGATCCAGACTATGCTGGCAGTGCAGGATTCCTTTATCCACCAGGTATGGACCCATGGCTTGATCGCCAGATCAGTCCAGCTAATACTAATGGGGATGAATCAGAATTCGCAGGCAGCTACAGAGTCAAGATCATGAACATGAAAGCTCCAAACTGCGCCGGAAAATACTTCTTCAAGGTCTTCTACACTGGTTCACTACAACCATACTTTGAACTTGCCGTTGACTCTACTCCAGACACCTACTTCATTGATAAAATCGATACAATCGGTGGAATACCTAAGAGATGGCAAGCATCAGGATCACCAACACCCGCCGCTGGTCAA
>DAOUZW010000072.1 GCA_030671315.1 Candidatus Bathyarchaeota archaeon | reverse complement strand
TTTTCACCATTCAGAGACACAGATTATCACTGACAAGAGTTCAAGAGAATCAAATCATCTAACTCTTAATATTGGTCCATGATAAGATACATTTTCCGCCCTAACCTACTTGAATTTGATTATGTTTGTTGGTGAAAAATGTTGCATATAGTAGTTGGTATAACAGGAGCCAGTGGCGCAACATATGCTTGGAAATTTCTAGAAGTTCTTAAAGAAAGAGGAATAGATGTATCAATTATAATTACAAATCCAGCAAAAGAGATCTTTGAACTCGAACTTTCGAAGAGACCTGAAGACATCCTAAGTATGGCCAAGCAGCATTATGATATTGATGATTTTTCTTCTCCACTTGCTAGTGGGTCATATCAATTTGATTCGATGGTTATTGTTCCTTGTTCGATGGCTTCAGTAGGAGCTATAGCAAGTGGAAATTCCAGGAATTTACTGTTAAGAACTGCAGATATATGTCTAAAAGAAGGACGGCCTCTAATCATAGTTACTAGAGAAACACCTTTGAATTCAATTCATCTTGAAAATCTTTTAAAATTGAGTCGTATGGGCGCTGCAATCATTCCAGCAAGTCCAGGATTCTATCATAAGCCCAAAACCATACAGGATCTTGTGGACTTTATCGTCGGCAGAATACTTCTAAGACTTGGTCTCAAACAAGATCTATTTAATCCCTGGGGAAAAGATCTATCTTAATATCTGGATATCTAATATCGACTGAATAAGTGAAAAAGTGAATGGCAGACCTTAGGTCATATATCCAAGATTTACAAAGAGAAGAAGAACTAATAGAAATCGACAAGCCAATAGATACTAAATTTCAGGCATCATCACTGATCAAAAAGCATGATGGTAAAAAGGCCATTTTATTCAAAACTGAAAACAAAAACATAATCGTTTCAGGTATATGTGGAACAAAGAAAAAATTGGCATTGGCCCTCGGAATGCCTATAGAGAAAACCAGACCATTCATAATGAAGGCTATTAATTCTCCACAAAATCCTGACTACGATGGAGCTCTTGAAGCTAAAGTACAATTGTCGGGCCTTAATGACTTACCAATTCTGACACATTTCGATAGAGACGGCGGACCATTCATAACCTCAGCCATAGTATCTGCAAAAATACCAGGTGAGAATAAAGAAAATGTCTCATTTCATCGCTTCATGGTCATTGACAACCACCACATGGCAGTAAGAATCGTTCCGCGACACCTTTACAGAATTTGCAAAATTGCCAAAGATTCAGGTCAAAAAACACTAGATATTGGAATCGCTATAGGTCTACATCCAGCCATTCTTATTGCTGCTGCGTGTCCTGCACAATTCGGCTTAAGTGAATACGGAATTGCCAATAGACTGCTAAACGGTGAACTGAAAACAGCAAAATGCAAAACCATTAATGCAAATGTCCCAGCAGACTCAGAAATTGTTATTGAGGGAAAAATTCTTCTTGATGAAGACGTTGATGAAGGTCCTTTTGTAGATATGACTGGCACATATGACATCATCCGCAAACAGCCTTTAGTAAAAGTGGAAAATATTTTTTGTAGAAAGGATTTCATTTATCATGCGCAACTTCCTTCTGGGATGGAACATGGATTACTTATGGGCATGCCTCAAGAATCAAAAATTGCTGAAACTGTTGCAGGAGTTATTCCAAAAATAAAAGATGTAAACCTAACTCCTGGCGGTTGCCACTGGCTCCATGCAGTAGTTTCAATTGAAAAACAGACAGAAGGAGATGCCAAAAATGCGATTCTTGCAGCATTTGCAGGTCATCCTTCACTTAAACAAGTAATCATCGTCGATACAGACATCGATGTAAATGATATGAAAGATGTTGAATGGGCAATAGCTACTCGATTTCAAGGAGACCGAGGATTGGTGATGATAAAGAATGCACGAGGATCAAGCCTAGACCCATCTGGAGATCAAAAATTAAACCTTACAACCAAGATCGGAATCGACGCTACAATGACCTTTCTTAAAGAAAAAAGGGATTTTGAAAAAGCCAAAATCCCCCACAATCACGAAGCGTGAAAGCAGAACATTGTACCTCACAGCGGAAGAAGAAAAAATTCTCAACCGAGAGTCAGGTGAAGCTGCAGCAACCGCAATGAGATTGCTGGTGACCATGGGCGAGATCTTTGATGCTGACAGATTAATACCGATAAAAAGCGCACAAATATCAGGAATATCCTATAAAACAATCGGAGATGCAGGTTTAGAATTTATTAAAGATTTCTCCCGATTAGGAGCTAAAACCTCCGTCTATACTTCCATTAATCCCACAGGCATGGATCTAGATAATTGGAAAGAAATTGGAATTCCTGAAGATTTTGCTATAAATCAGAAAAAAATAATTTCAGCATTGAATGAAATTGGGGTAGAGTCAACATGCACATGTACACCATATCTGTTGGAAAAAATTCCAAAGTATGGAGAACATTTAGCTTGGGCGGAGTCATCAGCAGTAATATATGCAAATTCAGTTTTAGGCGCGATGACGAATCGTGAAGGAGGCCCAATTGCACTTGCAAGCGCCATCATAGGTAAGACGCCATTATATGGGTTCCACATTAAAGAAAATAGAAAGCCTACTATTTCCATCGATGTTCAAGATGAAATAAAAAACGAACTTGACTTCAGCCTCCTAGGGTTTTACATAGGAAAAAAAGTAAGTGGCGAGATACCGTTAATAAATCTACCAACTGGCTTCATCAACAACATATTTCTTAAAACATTAGGAGCCGCCATGGCAACTTCAGGAGGCCAGGCAATCTACCACATCAAAGACATTACACCAGAGTCCAAAGATTTCAAACAGGAAAAACTAAGAGAAAAGATAACTGTCAAACGTTACGATCTCAATGAAACAAAAGAAGCATTATCACAAGAAATCGATCCTGACATTGTCTTTATAGGATGTCCTCACTGCAGCATAGAAGAAATAGAAGAGATTTCAGAAATTTCTAGAGGGATCCGATTCGTCAAGAAACTATATGTATGTACATCAAGACACGTATGGAAAATTGCTAAATCAAAAGGATACATAGATAAAATTGAAAAGGCTGGTGGACGAGTACTAAAAGACACTTGTATGGTCGTCACTCCTCTTGAGCGAATGGGAATAAGCCGAGTGATGACAAATTCTTCTAAGGCCGCTTATTATTTACCTACACTATGTAAATCAAAGGCATGTCTTCGAGATCTAAAAGGCTGTATGAATTATGCGATCAATGGAAATTAAGATCAAAGGAAGAGGTCTTATTCACGGTATTGCCCAAGGAGAGGCTTTGGTAACTAGTCAACCAATCTCTTTCTTAGGCGGCGTGGATCCTAAGACAGGTTTAATCATAGAACATGGACATGAAATTGAAGGATCCAACATTACAAAGAAGATACTGATATTCCCCAATGGTAAAGGAAGCACAGTAGGATCTTATACATTGTTTGCAATGGCAAAGAATGGAACCAAACCAGCTGGAATAATAAATCGTAAAACTGAACCAATAATAGCAGCAGGTTGCGCTATTGCAAAAATACCATTGATCGACAATCTAGAGATAGATCCAATAAAACAAATAGATACCGGAGATTTTGTAATAATTAACTCATCAGAAGGCCTAATAAAATTCAAGAAAAAAGAGACGTAAACGAGAGTTTTTTTTCAATAGTCACAATCAATAATTATTTCATTAGAATATTTTTTCCTTTAATTAATCGAGATGATTGCTAGATGAATGTTCAAAAAAACATAATAATTCTCCAATTTTCAAACGTAGTAACTGCAATCATCGTCTTGTTATTCAATATGTTAGCTTCATCAGGATTCTTTCGTGGAGCTGAATGTTGCAACTGTGACAACCATATCATTGCTAATCATCGTAATTATTATTCCAATCACTATCTTGACTGAAAGAAAAAAGCCTAATTTTGTTTTTCCCTAAAAGTTATTTGAAAACAGTGAGATGGCTTCACAGACATCATAAAAAGTATGGTAGCCCGGGGGAGAATTTCGAACAAACACATGTTTTTCGAACTCCCGTCGACGGGTTTCTTCTCCTTAAAGGAGGATCCAGAGCCCGCTATCCTTAATCGTGTCTGACCACATATTGACCGCTAGACGACCGGGCTAGCCTCCGTCTTAATTGACGGGTGCAATTTGAATTCAAGGATTAAATCTTTAAGCTTTCCATTTTGTTTGATGGTTTACTAAAATTTGATGTTATTCTTACTTGATGGTTTTATGTAAATATCGGATGATGCATTATACTTATATATGAGTAACACTTAAATATTAGTTGAGCTGACCAGAAGGAGCGTCTCGGCTTAGAACTGCTCAGTTTTATTCAAAGCGTTTTGTTAACGCGCGAGATGCTATGTTCGAATATAAATTGAGATGAATAAGATTGCCAACTAATGAAAGAAAACCAATTAAACTTACAAATTGTCCAGAATGCAACAGTAAAGATCTTATTGAAGATTATGATCAGGGTGAGATAGTATGTCATGAATGCGGTTTGGTCATTACAGAGCAAACATTGAATCAGGGACCAGAATGGCGAGCATTCACGCAAGAAGAAAGAAATTCACGTGGAAGAGTAGGTGTGCCCATTTCATTTTCAGTTCACGATAAAGGATTATCAACTGTTATTGACCGTGTAAATCGTGATGCTTACGGAAGACAGCTACCACTCAACACACGTCTTGAAATGCTAAGACTTAGAAAATGGCAGATTAGAACAAGAATTCACTCATCTGTAGACAGAAATCTTGCTCAAGCAATGGCAGAATTAGATAGACTAACCGATAGATTACATATTCCAAATTCTGTAAAAGAACGAGCTGCAGTGATCTATAGAAAAGCACTTGAAAGTGGACTTGTAAGAGGTCGCTCGATAGTAGCGATAGCCGCAGCTTCACTTTACGCAGCATGCAGAGCCACAGAAACACCTAGAACTCTAAAAGAAGTAGCAGCTGACAGCAGGATAAAGAAAAAAGATGTTGCCCGATGCTATAGATTACTACTTCGTGAACTTGACATAAAAATGCCTGTAGAAGATCCAATAAGATGTGTATCAAAAATATCTTCCAAAGCCGATATTTCTATGAAAACTCAAAGAGGCGCGATAAAGATCCTTAAAGAAGCACAGAGAATAGGAATCGCAGCCGGAAAAGATCCAATGGGTCTTGCAGCAGCTGCACTCTATGTTGCATGCGTGTTAGAGGGTGAAAAGAAAACACAGAAAGACATAGCTGAAGTCGCCAATGTTACAGAGGTCACTGTGAGAAACAGATACAAAGGACTTAAAGAAGCTCTGGGATTAAATGTATAAGATCTAAGTGAGAAAACTAATCTCACAATTTCTTCTTTTTTTGAATAATCGCTAAGAAATTTTAGGCAAAAAAACAGCAACTAATAATATTTAGATTTAATCGCTAGTTAGTTCTGTTTCTTCGGGGTCTTTACCTTCATCAAGTTCCATTAATAAATATCCAGAATATCCACATTCTTCACAAGTAAATTGTGTTGGCAAAAGCCAACCATCCAAGGATCCTAATCCAAGAATTGATGGGCTCCCACATTTAGGGCAGAATTGAATACCAGATTTTTGACGTTTAAGATTTTTTAAAGTTTCAGCGATATCATGAAATTGCATATCATAATAGGCTCCTTAATGGACTTCGACATTCGAAGTTGGAAAGCCTTCATCAGTCAGTAGTTTTTTGACTTTGTCTCTATGGTCTCCTTGAAGGAGTATCTTACCATTCTTCGCGGTTCCTCCACATGCACATTTTGCTTTAAGTTTAGTTGCAAGTTGACTCAGTTCAATACTTTTGGGGTCTATACCTTCAATTACTGTTGTTGCTTTACCCCATTTCCTCAGTTCTTTACGTATTATTATGACCTGTTGTTCCATGCTTATTGTGCCACATACACATAGATCCTTTGGAAGGCCACAAACAGTACATACATCTGTCATAATTTGGTGCTCAAACCTCCTGACTTAAAATATTACGATTAAATTCAGAACTAGCACTATCACAGTTTGGAGATTCATTAAAAGTCTTTGACACTAGAGCTGCTGTTTCTTTGGGCTTACATTCAAAACATGGTCTATGCAGAATTCT
>DAOUZW010000059.1 GCA_030671315.1 Candidatus Bathyarchaeota archaeon | reverse complement strand
TGATAAAGTCCTCTAAAACTAAAAGGAAAGATGTGAAGTCTTGTAATTACTGTGGCGCTGATGTGTCTCCAAATGATGAATACTGTAAAAAGTGTAGAAAGAGACTGCCACGTGATTTTCATATTGGTCTCAAGACTTAGTGTACACGCTATTTTCGTCGTCAAAAAATGGAGTGTGTAGCGCGCGCTATTCCCACTCGATTGTCGCTGGAGGTTTATGGGTAATATCGTATACTACTCGGACTACCTCAGGAATCTCATTGGTTAATCTTGAGGAAATCGTTTCTAAAAGATCATGATTCAGTTTGGCAAAATTAGCTGTCATTCCATCAATGCTCTCTACAGCTCTAATAGCTATAGTATAGCCATATGCTCTGGCATCACCCTTAATCCCAGTGCTTTTACTATCTGTCAGTATAGCAAAGTATTGCCATAATCTATCTTCAAGATTAGCCTTCTCAATCTCTTCAGTAACAATCCTATCAGCTTTCTTCAATATTTCAGGTTTCTTCGAATCAATCTCTCCAATGATTCTAACAGCAAGTCCAGGTCCAGGGAAAGGTTGTCTTCCCCATATCTTCTTTGGTAAATTGAGTCTTTTCGCCATGACTCTAACTTCATCTTTGTATAGATCTTTGATAGGTTCAACGATTGCTTTGAAGCTTGTAGTATCGGGTAGACCTCCTACATTATGATGAGTTTTGATTTTGTCAGAGTGCTTCTTGAAACCAGACTCTATTCTATCAGGATATATTGTACCTTGAATCAGATAATCAGCTTTAAGATCTTTAGAGATACTCTCAAATGATCGTATGAATTCTTCTCCAATAATTTTACGTTTCTGTTCAGGATCTACAATCCCAACAAGTCGTTTAAGGAAAATTTCTTTTCTATCTAGCACTATCAAATTAGATTCTAATTTCGCAAATATTTTTTTAACTTCTTCAACTTCCCCTTGCCTTAAAAATCCGTGATCAATTAAAACTGAAGTCAATTTTTTTCCAATTGCTTGAGATGCAATTGCTGCAGCAACACTAGAATCTACTCCTCCGCTAAGGGCAACAATAGCATTTCCTTCCCCAACTTCTCTCTTTACTTCCTTAATCGCGTGATCAAGATAGTCATCAACTATCCAATTTGGTTTGCATTCACACGTATCAAATACAAAGTTTCTAAGTGTTAGATTACCTTTTTCCGTGTGAACAACTTCTGGATGCCATTGTATGCCGTATATTTTCAATTTTTCATGTCCAAATGCTGCGATAGGGCTACTATCCGAATGAGCAAGTAGGTGAAAACCCTCTGGAAGCTCTAATACTGTATCTCCATGACTCATCCATACCTTCTCAGTTTTGTCTAACCCTTTGAGCACTCCTACTGGGCTATCTACAGTGACGAAGGTAGTTCCATATTCATTATTTTTTGCGGGGATTACTCTACCTTTAACATTTTTAGCAATTAGTTGATGGCCATAACAAATTCCTAGTAGTGGCATGCCAACTTTCATTATATCTATATTGAATGAGGGAGCTTCTCCATCGTAGACACTTGACGGCCCCCCAGAGAAAATAATACCACATATTTTCATTTGTGACTTTTTTGATTCTAATTCATGCATTGTTAAGTCACATGGGAGGACCTCTGAAAATACTTTCATTTCACGAATTCTTCTCGCAATAAGATGTGCGTATTGCCCTCCAAAATCCAGAACAAGTATTGTATCTGGTTTAGCCGATGCGTTACTCATCCATTTAACCCAACATAGAATGGTCATATTGAATTTATCATATATCCATATTGGAACGAAATGAAATTCTGATAACGTTTTCTCAGTAAGTTTTCGTATTAACTAGCTAGCTCACTCGTATTGTGTTTGATACAACTAAGAAAAATATTAGATTTCTCAAAGAATTGCAGGATTACTCAAGATCAAATGATGTTTTCTTCACTCAAAATCTTTCTGAATTCAGACTCACTCAAAGAAGCTTTTCTGCCATGTTCATAGATCTTCTTGACTCTTCCAACCACATTTTCAAGCATAGGGTCATCTTTGTCAAATGATTTACCTACCATCTCTTCCATTTTGTTCTTTATTGCAGCTGTTCCCGATTGTTTACCAATAGTCAATAACCTACTATTACCTACAATTTCTGGCGGATAGAGCTCGTATGTAAGCGGATTACTCAGAACCCCATGTGCATGAATACCTGATTCATGTGCAAATGCGTAGTCTCCAAGCATTGCCTTATTGGGTGGAACAGCATAGCCTGTAGCTTTACTTATGAAATTAGCAATTTTTTTGAATTTATGCAGATTCGCTTCGAATTTCTTGACTCCATAGTGAAGATATAAGTTCATAATGACTTTCTCTGTTTCTGCATTTCCACCGCGCTCTCCTATTCCTAAGAATGTTGTACTGCTGTAGACTTTTTCATATAATCCAGAGGCCGCCTTTATACCTGCAAGTGTTGTCTCTACAGCATTTCCTAGGTCATCATGCGTATGTATCTCAACACCACCAATCTTTGTCTCTTTATGTATAGCTCGAACTTTTGCTGGGATACCATTGGGAAGAGGTGCATTAATGTCTGATAGAGCAAGACCTACAGTATCACAGACCCTGTATACCTCAGCACCTGCGTCAGCCACAGTATTGATGAATTTCTTCTCAAAATCCCAATCAGCTCTTGTGCTATCTTCACCATGTACGAATACTCTTAGACCTTGATCTTTGGCTGCATATTCAACAACATCAGTGACTCTAGAAAGAATATCTTCGACAGAAAGATCAGGCCATTTTGATGTTAGATGAATATATGAAACTGGATGTGAGATCCCTACTTCTTTAAAATCACATTCCAAAGCATTATCAATATCACCTTTTACAGCTCTGCACCAACCCGCCACTCTTGCTTTAAGATTCTTTGCATGTATCAGTTTCACAGCTTGTCTATCGGGATCCTGAAAATGATGTATTTCTATACGTTCTACACCTATTCCATCCAGTAGTTCAGCGATTTTCGCAGTATTTTCCGGAGATGCTGCTATTCCAGGCATCTGCACCCCGTCTCGGAGTGTAGAATCATCAATAAGAGGATCTACATCTAAAGGCATTTCATGGAAATAACTTTTCCAATCTCCAATTTCCTTAGGCGACATACGCATTACCGATTCATTTACTTTTCAATAAATTATCCAGTCACACTCATTCTATCTATATTTTAATGTAGCGTGTGGCAACAAAAAATGAGTTACATCATAATAGCGTGCACATATTAAGACGGCATATACGTTTAGTTAAATAACAACAATGTTGTTTTAGATCCTAGATATTTATGATACTACATTATCATTCTACCAATTTTCTCAATAATACCAAAAATTGTGATTGCCTATGGTAGTTGTTGTCGGCGGGTTCAGTTCAGAAAAACTTGGGTCTGATATCGCAAAAAGGCTTGACCTACCATATATTAATCTAGAATCAAAGGTGTTTCCTGATGACGAATCCTACATGAAATTTCCAAAAGAATTTCATGAAGATGACCTAATAGTAATTCAATCTTGTTTCCCCAAACAAGACAAACGCCTTATGGAATTATTGTTTATATTGGATACTGCCAAAGAATTCGGTGTAAAGAATCTTAACGTCGTAATTCCATACCTCCCCTATGCAAGGCAAGATAAGAGATTTCGAGCAGGCGAAGTTGTTAGTAATAGATCGATAGGTAATCTTCTATACACCATTGGAACAGACCTCCTCTTAACTATCGATGCACATCAGGAAGAATCATTAAAAGAATTCAAAATGAGAAGTTTAAACATATCAGCAATACCTCTACTTGCTGAACATTTGAAGAGTATGACACTTTCAGATCCATGCATTATTGCTCCAGACAAAGGAGCAGCAAATCATGCTGAAACCATATCTTCAATCTTGAAAACCAATTGCACTTTCTTCGAAAAACAGAGAGACAGAATTACAGGCAAAGTCGAGACAGCAAAAAAAGATCTAGACTTTCATGGAAAAGACATTGTGATCATCGATGACATGATATCTACCGGAGGAACAATAGCCAACGTATCAAAGATTGCAAAGAATTGTGGTGCTGAAAAAATAGTTGCAGCATGTACTCACGCTCTTTTGGTTGGAAATGCTGAGGAAAAGATGAGAGACTCCGGCATAACAGATATCGTAACAACCGATACAGTTCCCAATCAATTCTGTAAGATCTCCGTTGCACCTATTATTGCAGAAACTCTGCGGAAATTAATTGAACTCTAAACTATTCTTCCTCCTTTCTGGAAAACACCCAACACTTCCAGCGGCAGAAGTGCTGGCAATATTAGAAGCAGAAAAATTGGAATATGATAAAGTATCAACTAATCCAAAAATACTCACACTAAACGCCAATCCAAAATGTTTACAGTTAGTTAAGAAAAGAGCCGGAATGTGCGAAGTCGCAGGAAACCTGATTTTCCAATGTGAAAACAGTGAAGAGCAAATCATTAACGAAATCAAACAAATTGACTTCTTGGAGTACGTTGATTCTGAAAGTAGTTTCTCTGTAAGAGTATCAAAACTATTTGGATCCTCAGAACACATTAACAAAATGCGTCTGGAACGAGAACTTGGTCACATTATTGAATCATCTTTACCTCTTACGAAAGTGGATTTGAAACACCCAGACAATCAATTCATAGGAATTAGTGATATTGACCATTTCTTTTTTGGGCTTAAGAAAATCAGTTGTAAAACCAACAGTCTAAAATCGAGAACACCAAAACTTCGACCTGAATTGCATCCTTCCACAATAGACCCACTACTAGCAAGATGCTTTGTTAATTTATCAAGAGCTAAAGCAGACGAAATATTACTTGACCCATTTTGTGGTGTCGGAGGAATTCTGATTGAAGGAGGATTATTAGGCTGCCAAGTAGTGGGTTCTGATCGAGATTACGTGATGATAAACAAGGCAAATACAAATCTTAAACACTACGACGTTAATGGAGCATCTCTGTTAATAGCAGACTCAAGAATGTGTCCATACGAAAACGTAAACTCTATTGCAACTGATCCTCCTTATGGCCGTGGATCGTCAACAATGGGCATAAGACCACAAAAATTAATGAAAGAGTTTTTCATTGAAGTGAATCGAATTCTATCCAGAGATGGACATCTTTGCATCGCAAGTCCGATCAATGTAAATATCAAAAACATTGGACTTGATAGCGGCCTTAACATCATTGAAAGCCATGTCATGAGAGTACATAAGAGCTTAGTAAGAGAATTAGTGGTCTTCAACAAAAAGTAAATTCATGTGGAATGACATCATGGAGCTAATTTTTTTGGGAACTGGAGGGTCAATGCCCACCAAATATCGAGGACTCCCAAGCGTTGTCCTCCGCAGAGGACCCGAACTTCTAATGTTCGATTGTGGAGAAGCTACACAAAGACAGATGGGTGCTGCCAAACTTGGATTCAATAAAAAGATGAGAATATTCATTAGCCATATGCATGGAGATCATGTTCTAGGATTACCAGGCCTATTTCAATCAATGTCTTTCCTCGGAAGACAACAAAAACTAGAGATTTTTGGTCCTGATGGAATAGCAGAATTCATTGAAGGAGTAAATAATACAGTAAAATTTAATCAAAGGTTCGAACTGGAAGTTCATTCGATAGTTCCAGGCAAAATATTGGATGCTCCAGAGTACACAGTTATTGCAGACAACCTTGAACATGGAATTGAATGTCTTGGATTTACTCTGATCGAAAAAGAAAAACCAGGTAGATTTGATCCAGAAAAAGCTAGAAATCTGCAAATCCAAGAAGGCCCCTTATGGAAGAAACTACAAGCTGGCGGGACAATAATAATTGACGACAAAGAATTTGGTCCGAAAGATGTTCTTGGTCATCCGAGAAGTGGAAGCAAGATTACTTATCTCACTGACACGAGACCGTGTGATTCAGCTCTGGAGCTTGCCAAGAATTCGACTTTCTTAATCCATGACTCTACTTTTGATAATTCTAAAAGGGATAAAGCAGAAGAATGTGGCCATTCCACTGCACAAGAAGCAGCAACCGTGGCAAAAAAAGCGCAAACGCAAAATCTTGTATTATTTCATATTAGTGCAATGTATGAAGATGCAAGTCATCTTCTTGAGGAAGCAAAAAGGATCTTCCAAGACACTATCTTAGCTCATGATCTGATGAAGCTACCTATTAAGAGTCCATTGCATACATGAGACTGTAATCAGTTAGTATTCTTGTCTTTTTGGTTTCACAAGCCAATCTATAACTTCTTGAGGTGTTGGTGATTGGATAGTCAGGATTATAGGACCCAAAGGCGATTCATTTGGATCCGTTGTAAAGGAAACGTGTCCAGCATATGCTGCCTGTTTATTCAAGGTCACTGTTATGCTTGAAGCGGATATAGACCTCAACATTATGGATCTTGCTGCAGCCCTAATTCTATTTCTTTTCAATAGATTACGTAATTCAGATAATATTTTCAGTCCTTTTGCATAGCCTTTGATTCTTCTTCCATTATTTTCCTCAAGACGAACTTCAATTAATGGAAATATGTTACGTACAGCACGCTCTACCTTAGATTCGTCTTCAGTAGGCAGAACATCTGATTCAACGATTACAGTTACATCTTCCAATATTGAGCGCCTCAATTATTCTTATTCATCAAATTCATAATAAATTCAACCACAGATACGAAGTTGTTGAAAATCTCATTTGGATCTTTTTAAAACATTGAATAATCATCACCATTTATATAGACGACGGGTTTGTTCATGAAATCAAAGTGAGGCAAAATGGTGAATCAAGGCGTAGGCAGCATATTCAGAAGAAAAGATGGAAAA
>DAOUZW010000064.1 GCA_030671315.1 Candidatus Bathyarchaeota archaeon | reverse complement strand
AGCAGAGTTGCTATTGGGAGGAGGATCATCGTGCTTATCAACAATATTGCTAGATTACCTGCTACACCTTCCAAACCCAGACCAAGATACATTATTCGCCTTAAAGCTTCAATACCATATGTCCAAGGAAGACTTCTTGATATTGCTCGACCAGCAGGAGCAAGTACTTCTGGTGCTGAAAATGCTCCTGCTAGCTGAAATAGCGGAAAAGTGATAGCAATTTCTAAAATTGTCAAATTTGCAGAACTACGAACTCTAGATGAAATCAGCAGACCGAAGGATAGAGTAAACATAGCGATCAATGAGGTCGTTACATAAATCAGTGCTATGTTTCCTTGAATTACTAAACCATTCCAAACAAAGATGATGAGCATAAATGTAGTCCGCAATGCGTTTATGACTAGAGTTGATACCATTTTTCCGCTATAGATAGAGAAAATATTCATAGGGGTAAGTGCAAGTCTGGGAAAGGTCCCACGTTCACGCTCTCGGGTCATAGCATTGACTGCATCATCAAAGGCACCCAAAATAATGATCATTCCTAATTGCCCTGGCAGTATGAAATCCCCGGTTGGCGGACGTCCCGAAATTGGTCTAGACACAATTTCAACAGAAGCGGTTCTTAAGTCATATTGCTCCATCAGATCGTCTAAGAGTTCCTGTTTTTGTTCAGTAACCGCTCTAATTATATTCATACTAGCCATCATCTTCGTATTATCTGTTTGCACTACAAGAAATGCTTCTTGTGCGTTGAGAAGTCTGTTTCCGAATCCGGCAGGAATAACGAGCGATCCTATTACCTCACCTGATTCAACAACCTCCCTAGCTTTTTCTTCAGTTTGTACCAATTGAGATATACGAACCAATTCAGTTGACGCTATTTTATCAATGAGAATCTTCGATTCTCCTGATCCATCTAAGTCTGCTATAACGATTGAAACGATGTTCGGATTACCAAAGGCTGAAGAAATAACAATGAATATACTGATCAAAATGATTGGAAACATCACAGTTAAGGCAAGAGATAATGGATCTCTGCTAAGCTGTTTCAGCTCTTTTTGAGCTACGACTACAGTATCACGAATAAGACGATTCATTTGACGAGCCTCTCTCGTGATAATCTGAGCAGTAGATATGCAACTCCATAAAACAATATGATTGAAATGGTGATTATCTGCAACTGATAAGTTAGACTCATCAAGGGTTGCCCTATGAGGATCGTTCGTTTTAGAACATCAATGCCATAAGACCATGGAAGAACCGTCGCTATTGTCTGCGATATTCCTCTCAGCAGCTCTTTATCTATAAAAAAACCGCTGAAGGCAAACAGAAAAAGGATCAGAAAGAACTCTATAATAACGACAGCCCTTACCCCAACCCCGAATGATGAAACAAGAAAACCAAAACCCATCGTCAGTATCGCAATAAAAAGTACGCTTAAAACTAATGACAAAAGGTTTGCATGTATACTTGCTCCATAAACATAAACCGCTAAACCAAGAACAATGAATGTACGCATAATATTTAGGCATACATCATACAAAGTTTTACCTATCATTATTGATCCTAAACTTACAGGACTAACTAACAAGTGGGCATAAGTCCCCGTTTCTCTTTCTCTTGACATACCACCAGCAATTTCATAAAATGTTGCAAAGACTACCACCATAGTAAGTGTGATCGTTAAACCAACTGCAAAACCTGAGAAACTAGCCCCCTTAATAACTATCTCCACCCCAACAAACTCCACATTGTCCGTCTGTTTCATTCTTGGATTCGGATTGAAATTTTCTAGACTTGCCTCAACATTAGAAATGACTGCATCATCAACGCCAGGAGACCCATCATCGACATGCAAAACGATTATTCCAGTTTCATTATTCGATAATCTTTGTTCGAATCCCTCTGGCACAACAATTGCAGCATAGATACCACCTTTTCCCAAAATTGCAAGAGCATCCTCCTCACGATACCCTTGAATCAACATATTGAAATCCTCTGATCTCACTAGGGTCTCATATAAGCGGCCTGAAGCTTCGGAAAGATCTTTATCTATAAAAGCGATAGGAAGTTCAGCTGTAACTGAATAAGTCTCTCCTTCTCCTCCTCGGCCTGCTCCTAGAGAGGCCGTGAAAAAAAATGGTATAACAACAAGAGAGATAAGAATTGCAGAACGGTTCCGTCTTAATATTCGAAATTCATTGGACATTACTGCAAAGACGTTACTGAAATGCTTCAGACTAGACATGGTCAATCGTTAACTCATAAAATGACTAAATTCTACGCTTAATTTTTTTAAATAATCATAGCGTGCGCTATTCTTTTTGATGGGCTTTCTCCATGAATCGATCTATTTCCTCTTCTCCACCTGTCAATGAGATAAATGCTTCTTCAAGTGTAGGTTCTTTTGTATTTATGGCGGTTATCCTTGCTCCTGAATCCAGAAGAATTTTTGTCACCGACTCTTCAATTTGTTTATCGCCTTCATCAATGCATGAGGCTTTAAGAATCGGATCATCATATGTAACTTTACATATATTGCCTACTTCTTCAATTTTTTTCAGTGTACTTTTGGCTAGGTTAGGAGTCTCGATTTCGAGAACAGATTGTTTAGATACATTACTCCTTAATTCTTTTGGAGTCCCTATCTGTATCAATCTACCTTCAAAGATTATTCCAACTTTGTCACAGATTATTTCGGGCTCCGTCATATAATGGGTGGTCCAAATAACAGTTACACCTTCATCGCATAATTTCCTTGTGAATTCCCTGAGTGCTAAAGCTGACTGTGGATCCAGACCGGAAGTCACCTCATCAAGAAAAAGGATCTTAGGATCATGAATTAGTGCCGCAATTATCATGGCCTTTTTTATCCAACCTGATGAGAGCTTACCTACCAATCTCTTTGATTTTTCTTTGAAATTAAACATCTCCAGCAGATTCTGCATCCTATCCTCAGCCATGCTGTTTGGCAGATCATATAAAGTGCTGAATAACTTCAGGTTCTCCTCAATCGTTAGATCTTGATATAGTGAAACGCCATCCGATACTACACCAATTCGCTTCCTTACTTCGGAGGCGTCTTTTACAATATCGTAGCCTGCAATTTCAGCAGTACCTTCAGAAGGTTGAAGCAATGTGCAAAGCATACGAACAAGTGTTGTCTTCCCAGCACCGTTTGGTCCGAGTAATCCAAATAATTGGCCTTTCGGAATTTCTAGGTTTACACCGTCTACGGCTGTGAAATTACCGAAATTCTTGGTTAGTTCTTTCGTTGCGATCGTAATTTCAGACATACAGTTTCACGACTTTAGAGCGTACACTCTTAGAACCGTCTGTTTAGGTCGATAATAACTTTTATCGATAATACAGGTAATCCATATTTAAATTGACTTGAATTCAATTATGAATTAGTAAGCAATAATTCTTATATGATTCTTATTCATTTTTTCTCCATCCCTATGGACATGTGATAACGTTGAAACATTATATTTTGATGTTAGCAATTTTATTTTTAACTATACCAATTGGAACTTTGGATTCGGATATCACTATAGAAGCTATTGGAATGGGAGAAATTGTCGCCTCTTCTGTTTATTGGGGTACTAATCCATCAGAACCCTCGACCGCGAAACCAGGCGATGTAAATGTTCCACTCTCAATAGTTCTATCAAATATTGGGGATGATTTAGCACGTGATGTTAATGCAACACTGTCTATAGGACCTCCACTTTCTTATACTTACTATAGAGATGGTAAAGAGTACTCAGCAGTCGCGATTTCAAAAATGGCTGGAGATATGGAAGCCCGATCTAGTTTTACTCTTAGCTATACTGTTGACGTTGATCCACTTGCTAGTGAAGGAATCTACCGTTATGATCTCACGATATCATATAGGTCAGCCAGGGAATTGCAGCAAGTAGAAAAAACGTTGATTATCGATGTTCCAATATGGAAAGGAGATCTTCGTATACAGAACGTAGTTACATTACCAACAAAACTCTATCCCGCCAACAAACAGGTTGAAATCAAAGTCGAAATCGTTAATTCTGGTCAGGCTGCAGCCAAGGATCTCCAATTAAAATTAGATCTGAAAGAGCCATTCAGACCATCATCGAGTGACTCAGATAGACATTATGTAGGATCCCTACCACCTGGAGAAGTATCGGAGGCTGGATTCATATTGGATGTCGATGACGATGCAAAATTTGGCAAATATACCATAGTAATGGCAATAGATAGTGATGACGGCCTTATACCGATTGATGAGGTTCAAATATATCTCAACGAGAAAGTCAAATTTGATATCGTCAGCATTACACCCACAACTCTGGCAGCTGGTGATGCTGGTAGAGTAATTAGAGTTGAATTTAGAAATACGGGTGCTGTTAAAGCAGAATCAGTTAGAGTACAACTTAGGGTAGGTAACTTCTTCTCCGGAACATTGACAGATTTTCTTGGGACAATGCTTGCTGGAGAGACTAAATTAGCGTTTTTCACAATGGATGTAGATTCTGATACGCCGGAAAAAGAGTATAATTTTGATCTGAGAATCGATTGGACCCAGGATGATAACTCGTTAGATGATACACTTCGATTATCTCTTGATATTAAGCCCGCTGAAGCTTCATTAATTCCGATTTTCTTTGGGGTAGCAATAATAGCTGCTATAGCTTATTATTTCATTCGAAAGCGTAAATCGAAAAAAGCTAGACCCTAGAAATAAATTGAAACCAAATGATGTTAATTTGATTGGAGCAAATGTTGAATGGTTCACCGGCGTCTTCTCTTTTTATTTGTAACCCTCTTAGTGACCCCACTTTTTTCTCCAGTTTTCGCCCATACAACTATAGGTAATCTAAACGATATACCACCTTATTTTAGATCTAATGATCATGAATTGAATCCAACTAATACGTTTGGTACGACACATGTCCCAGGGCCTTTAGCATATTTATGGCCTGGATCTGGTTTCAATTTCTATACAAATACTAGTGGTCCTCCTGGATATCAATCACCATTCCAAGATTTTGAACAGCCATTACAACTCGCAGGTAATTCTTATTCTCCCGAAGGAGCGATATTAACCTCAACTCCTAATCAAGATAATTTTGGAGATCTTATTCTTGCAATAAATTTCTCACAACCAACAGCGTTTACATCCCAAGAGAATCCAGCGCCAACGTTCCGTTATAATAACATCACAATATACATTCCAGCTCCTTTAGTTGATAAAAGTGGAGAACTTATTCAAGACGGATTTGAACCAGCAGGAAACATCATTTGGGATCTAGGAGACAGTTCCAATATCCTGACTACGCTGACAGCAGATAATGGACAAATATTCGTCGGTAAAGCTGACATGAATGATCCCTTCGCACCTGGCTGGTGGGTTATACAAATCTTAGCTACAGGAAGTGGTATGGAGTTCACGCCAGATAACGAGTGGTACTACATAAGAATCAATCAATTAAGGGCCCCAGACATTGCTGGAAGATACTTCTTCAAGATATTTTTAGGAGATTATCCTGTCAAGAAACAGAGTGATCCTCTCTTTAGTAGTACAATGCCTGTAGAGAATTGGCCTGTATTATTAGTGAAGGCAGAGTTAGATCCAGCCATCATATATGGAACCTTAAGATATGGTGAAATGGCTAATCCAGAACTTTATGGAGAACCAATCAGAGTCCCAGGCATGATCAGAGCAGTTGGAACTGCAATAGATCCTATCACAAACGAACCCACAAACAGGCGAGTAGAAGCAAGAGGATATTTCAATGCTTCTTTCAATGCAAAAGGTGACAAAATGAAGAAGTCTTCAGGAGGCCATTTTGAGATAGAGGGAGTTGCTCCGGGAATTTATGAAATATTTGCGAGTGCAGCAGGCTTTCCTGAACAGTTAGTTGCTACTAGTGTAATGGTGCTTCGAGGACAATCTCTCTTATCGGATTTTTATCTGAATCCTGGACCTGAAATTCGAGGAGAGATATATTCAAAGGATTGTTCTGGTCGGACACCATGGAAGAGTGAGCTTCCAATTAGCGTAGTGATATATGATAGCGATAATTATCTTGAGCAGAATGTTGAATCTTATTCTCCAATAGATCTGATACACCCACCATACACATCTTATGTTGACGGGAGTAACGTCCCCAAACAGGTTGCCTTTCCTTGGGAAGGCCCAATAAGTTACTATAACAATACAGCAGACGATACAACAATTCCCCCGTTCAGAGATCCTTATGGAGTTCATAATGGTGTAGGACCATCACAGGTCTGGTGGGTTAGTCCCACAGCTAATGGTAATGTTACAGAGCTTGGCTCTGGTAATTCGTCCTTTCGATTCCAATTCGGATTTCAGCGTCATTATGGTGCCCCTAAAAGACTCAGCGGCATGGTTCCACAGACATTTGCAACATGGATTGATGGTTTAGGTCCTGGTACATATTTCATTCGCGCATATGTTAACGGATATATTCAGACAGATATCTCGGGCACAATTTTTCGAGATTACCCTGTCACAATTGTTGATAAGCAAACATTAAGCGAGAACCTATTCCTCGATCTATGGATATCTGGT
>DAOUZW010000009.1 GCA_030671315.1 Candidatus Bathyarchaeota archaeon | reverse complement strand
ATGTGTTTTATTCAGATAGTATATGCTGGATGAACTCGAGATTATCAAGCAGTAATTGCATAGAGATCTAGTTCTTTTACACTATTAATAGTCTTTTCTAGGCAGACATCGCGACATTTCTCACAAAATACACATTTTTTTGGATCGTACTGCATCTTATAGAATCCTTCAAAACCTTCGGGAATGGAGATAGGTTTTGATGGAGATTTTCTCGCAATTTTTGTCAAAGTTTCATATAAACGTTGTCGTTTTGTACTCCGTCCATCCGTTTGATCCATTGAAGTTTTTAGTATTGTAGATAGATCGAGTTCCCTAATGGAATCGATAGCTTTTTCGGGGCATATCTCTTCACATTTCTTACAGCCTATACATTTTGAAGGATTAAATTCTATTTTTCCGAATTCTTCAAGTCCTTCAGGTACAGTTATCACGTTCTCAGGTCTCCTCAAAGCCAAATTCTTTATCATGTTATACAAGAAAGTCCTCTTGTTAGCTTCAGGGTCTTGCTTTGTCAGCTGTATCTTTTTTGGAAGGGCGGGTCCAAGCTTTCTAAGTTTTTCTGTTACTTCTTTAACTACCTCAACAAATTTAGGAGCCATAGCAGAAGATATGAAGTACATATCTAATCTCTCACCACCTATTCCAATGGCTTCTAGAATATCTTTAGTTAACTTTATCCTATTTTCTGCAAATAGATTGCCTTCGACAAAGTGGCAACCACCTTTAAGGCAGGCACATACGATAACTCCGTCGGCTCCACTCTCAAACCCCCGGAGGATATAGGTAATGTCAACCTTACCGGAGCATGGAAGTCGAACAATCCTTACATTAGTGGGGTACTGCATACGACTTACACCTGCGATGTCAGCTGCAGCATAAGCACAATAGTTACAGCAGAAAGCTAATATTGTAGGTTCAAATTTGTTCATGATAATACGCCTCTTTAAGATGGTAGTATATTTTCAACCATAGCGAGAATTTGTTTATCTCTGTAATGTCTGACTTGAACAGCACCGATCGGGCATGTAGAGGAACAGGATCCACATCCCTTACATTTGACTTCAATCACCTGAACTAGCTCTTTAGTCTCATCTAACTCTATCGCTTTATAGGGGCAAACGTTGACGCATTTCGCACAACCTGTACATCTCTCTTCATCTACTGTAGCTGTTACAAGATCCAAAACAACTTTACCGCGGCATAGGAATATCGCTGCTTTTGCGGCAGCTCCGCTAGCCTGTAAAACCGTGTCTTCAACATCCTTGGGTCCTTGGCATGCTCCTCCAATGAATATGCCCTCGGCGAAAGTGTTTAGAGGATTCATCTTAGCATGAGCTTCTTGGAAAAACCCATCTTCGGATCTGGTGATGCTGAATTTAAATCGTACATCATCTGTATCATTCCTCGAGACCATACCTTCCACTAAGACAACTAGATCCACATTTATTTCCATATTCACTTTGAAAAGGTAGTCTTTAACATTGACAGTTAGTTGATTATTCGATGTCTTCTCAACTGTTGGAGGCACATCCTGTTTAAACCTGATGAATGTGATTCCACTTGCCCTACAACTTCTATAGAGTTCTTCATTTCCCCTTTCGAATGTTCTGATGTCCCGGTAAATGACGTAAACATTACTTTCTGGAGAATTCTGCTTGATTAGTAATGCGTTCTTGAGTGTACTTGAGCAACAATATCTGGAGCAATAAGCATTTATTGGTTTGATAGTTTGATTATCACAACTTTCCTGTCTAGAACCCACGCACATGATAAAGGCTATATTTTTAGGCGATTTACCATTGGAAGGTGTAACTAATTCACCCTTACTTGGACCATTTTTACTCAGTATTCTCTCGAGAGTTAGTTGTGTGATTACATCTTTATATTTTCCGTACCCAAACTCTCCGTCTGGTTTGTATGGTTCAAATCCTGTTGTTACGATAACCATGCCCACATCTACATCGATCTCTAAGGGTTTGTCGTTGAGGTTGATAGCTCCATTTTCACAGATCTTCAAACAATTCCCGCAACCGTTACAGTTTTCCTTATCGACAACATATATTGGGGGATAACTGTTTGGAAGAGGTAGGTGGATAGCTTTTCTTTGGTTGAGACCAAAGTTCAACCGATTTGGAAGATTAATAGGACAGACGTCCTCACATTTTCCACAGAGATCACATTTTGCATTTACATATCGCGGTTTTTGAACGATTTTCGCCTTAAAATTGCCAACATAACCAGTAAATTCAACGACTTCAGAGTTGTTAAGAAGTTTTATTTTAGGTGTAGAAAGCTTTTGTGTAAGAGATGTAAGAATTTCCGATGCGTCTCTACTCCGGGATAGCTGATTAAGAAGGGCTAGATGGCCCCCAACATGAGACTCTTTTTCCACCAGATATACTTCAAATCCCATTTGAGCTAAGTCATAGGCAGCTGTAATTCCTGCTACACCTGCACCGAGGACAAGAGCTTTCTCTGTAACGTTGACCTCCATCTTCGAGATGGGTTCGAGTAGACAAGCGCGAGCAATAGCCATCCTGATAAGATCTTTTGCCTTTTCAGTGGCTCTCTCAGGTTCGTTAATGTGAGCCCAAGATACATGTTCCCTTATGTTTGCCATCTCAAAAAAGAATGGGTTAATACCAGCTTCCTCTAGAGCCGTTTGGTATGTTGGTTCATGCATCCTTGGGGAACAAGAGGCCACTATTATTCGATTTAGGTTTAATTCTTTTATATCGTTCTTGATTAAAACTTGTCCGGGTTGTGAGCACATATACACATAGTGTTTTGCTGTCACCACATTGGGAAGTTTCTCAACATATTTTGTAACATCCTCAACGTTGACGACTCCAGCTATATTCGTACCACAATGACAGACATAGACACCTACTCGTGGTTTAATCATCTGTGATTCCCCCTATATGCGTTCTAACAGATGATATCGAAGCTTTCATGGCAGCTGCACTTGCTTGGGATATACTGTCAGGTATGTCTTTAGGTCCTTCAGCTGCACCAGCGATGTAGATTCCGCTTGTAGTAGCAATTACTGATGAGAGTTGAAGTTCAGCTGGAGCAAAAAATCCATCATTACTCCGTGATATGTTCAACGTTTTTTCCATTAGTTCTATATCATTACGAGGCCACAATCCAGTTGAAAGAACTACTATATCAAATTCTCTATCTATAAGTTCTTCAGTTTCGGTGTCTTCAACTCTCAATAACAGATTCTTGGTATCTGGATCCTCTAAGATCTCGCTTACAAAACCTCGTATGAACTTTACGCCAAATTCATTCTCAGATCTTCGATAAAACTCTTCAAATCCCTTACCAAAGGCTCTGATATCCGAGTAAAAGATTTGAATATCTACACCGGGTACATGTTCTTTGGCTAAAACGGCTTGTTTAGTTGAATACATGCAACATACCCTGGAACAGTTAAGGTTTCCCGATTTCTCGTCTCTGGAACCGACACACTGTATGAAAGCTATCCTCTTTGGAATCTTTCCATCTGAAAGTCTAGCTAAATGTCCACCGAAAGGCCCCCCTGCACTTAACAACCTCTCAAATTCTAGACCAGTAACCACATTGTCGTACCTTCCATAGCCATATTCCCCACTTTTTCTTGCATCGAAAGAGTTAAAGCCTGTGGCAACTATGATCGATTCGACTTTAACGCTCATATTTATGGGTTTCTGGTCATAGTTTATAGCCCCAGCTTCACACATTTTTTCACATAAACCACAGGTTATGCAATGTTCCTTATCAATTGTAAAAACGAGGGGTATTGCTTGCGGAAATGGAACATAAATCGCTTTTCTTGTGCTAAGTTTCATTTCAAACTCGCTAGCAACTTCTATTGGACAGTGTTCCGTACAGATACCGCATCCAGTGCATTTCTCCTCTTCAACGTATCTAGGTTTTCTCAAAATTGTGACATTAAAACGATCTCCCTTAGAGATGTTTGTGATTTCAGAATATGTTAAAAGGTTGATGTTGGGGTGTCTTGCCACATCCACCATTTTCGGTGTCAAAATGCAAGCGGAGCAGTCCAAAGTTGGGAAAGTTTTATCCAACTGAGCCATGTGACCACCAATACTCGGTTCTTTCTCAACAAGATAGACGTTAAATCCCATATCTGCGAGGTCGAGGGAGGACTGAATTCCACAGACGCCTCCGCCTATAACTAGTACATTTTTTTTCCTAAGATCCAATAATTGCTAACTCCTCAAAGGGTTCTTTCCAATCTTCCTTATTCCATCCACCATCTCTTTAACGACTCTAGCAAACTTCTCACCTTCTGAAGCTGAAATCCATTCTAAGCGAAGGCGTTCAGGCTCTAAACCAACTGTTTCAAGTGCTTGTTTGGTCAAATTAACCCTGAATTCTGTGAACATGTTTCCAGTCACATAATGACAATCTCCAAGGTGACAACCTGTAACTAGTACTCCATCTGCTCCGTGTCTGAAGGCTTCTAGAATGAAGAGAGAATCCACTCGACCACTACACATTAATCTTATTATCCTAATATTCGTCGGATACTGAATTCTGCTACCGCCCGCTAAATCTGCACCTGCATAACTGCACCAATTACACGTAAAAGCTAGAATTTGTGGTTCAAAATCTTCAGTCATAGTCACTACCTCTCAAACGCAGCGAGAATTTGAGCTTTCACTTGTTTATCTGTAAAATGCTTCATAGTAATCGCATGTTCTGGACATAAAGAACCACATGTACCACAACCCTTACAAAGGGCTTCTTCTAAAGATGCTTTTCTGTCAGCTAATATTATAGCAACATAGGGACAAGATTCTTCACACAGCCCACAACCTATACATAAGTCTTGATCTATGGATGCAATCATCGATTCTATCATAACTTTACCTGTAAATAATAGGTTAGCTACACTTGACGCAGCTGCTTTACCTTGTGCAATGCTCTCAGGTATTTCCTTCGGACCTTGACATGCACCAGCAAGGAAAATCCCTGCTGTATTTGTTCCTACCGGTCGAAGTTTTGGGTGAGCTTCAAGGAAGAAGCCATCAGTACCTCTAGGAATATGAAGGATTCTGCTAAGCTCTTTAGCTGATTCTGGCGGTATCATACCGACAGCGAGGACGACAAGGTCAACTTCAACTTCTAAAAGGTACCCTGATAAAACATCTTCGGCGAAAATGATGAGGTTTTTAGTTAGGGGATCTTCTTTAATTTCTGAAGGTATACCCTTAATGAAGTTAACCCAGTCTTCACGAGCTTTACTATAAAATTCCTCAAACCTCCTTCCAAAAGCTCGGATGTCATTGTAGAAGACGTAAACCTCTGATTCTGGATGTTTCTCCTTGATCTGTCTAGCAAGCTTAATTGAATTCAAGCAGCAAGCATTTGAACAATGTACGTTGCCAGTTCGTTTATCTCTAGATCCAACGCATTGAATGAAGGCTATTCTCTTAGGTTTTTCTCGGTCAGATTGTCTTAGAATTTTACCTCCCGTTGGACCAGATGCATTCATTAATCGCTCCATTTGAAGACTAGTAACTATATTTGAAAAAGTTCCATAGCCATATTCTCCTAATTCGGAAGGATCATAACAATCAAAACCGGTTGCTACTATGATTGCTCCCACGTCTAACTCGATGATCTCCAGTTCTTGATTGAAGTCAATTGCATCTGCTTCACAAAATTTCTCACAGATCTTACAAACATTTTTTGTAAAGTATAGGCAATGCTTCTTGTCAATTGTATAAACGAGGGGTATTGCTTGTGGAAATGGAACGTAAATAGCTTTTCTTACGCCAAGTCCAACATCAAACTTGCTTGTACATTTTACTGGGCATTTAGTCGCACATATACCACAACCTACGCATTTAATCTGATCTACAAAACGAGGTTTCTTGCGAATTTTAACGTGAAAATTACCGACGATACCTGAAACTTCTTGTACTTCGGAATAAGTTAAGAGTGTTATGTTTGAATTCTTTCCTGCGTCTACCATTTTTGGAGCGAATATACAGATGGAACAGTCCATGGTTGGAAAGGTTTTATCCAACTGAGCCATGTGACCGCCAACACTCGGTTCTTTCTCAACAAGAAAGACCTTATGGTTTTGATTAGCTAAATCGAGGGCTGCTTGAAGACCTGCAATACCACCACCTATTATCATTACGCTATGAAGAGTGGTAACTTCCTCCATTTTTAGAGGTTTCAGCAATGTCGTTCTGACAACTGCCATCCTGATTAAGCTCTTCGCCTTCTCAGTAGCTTTTTCAGGTTCACCGATGTGAACCCATGAACATTGCTCCCTGATATTCACCATCTCAAGCATGTACGGATTCAAATCAGCCTCTTCTAAGACCCTTCTGAAAGTGGTCTCATGCATCCTCGGAGAACAAGAAGCAACGACAATCCTGTCAAGATCATTCTCTTTAATGTCATTCTTAATCAAAGCTTGTCCAGGATCGGAGCAAACGTACCTGTAGTCTCTAGTGATAAACACGTTGGGTAGAGAAGCAGTGTACTCAACTATACTATTTACATTCATAACTTCAGCGATGTTTAATCCACAGTGACAAATATAGACGCCAATCCTACCTTTTGAGCTCATAGATCTATCAACTCTTATTATTACTTTTTTTCAGTTTCAACCAATTCTTGATTACTGTATCTCATTTTGTGCATTCAATCTTAACACGATAAGATCCCGAACAATATCGCCTAAGTGAGGTATTTTTCACCTCGTTTCCTCTTCCGTAAAGCCATTTTTTCAATTGTCTTAATCATTCTCTTCGAATCTACCTCAACTTCCTTAAGGTATCCTTGGGAAATAGCTTCGTTAATTATCGTCTCTCCGGACTTGCTTCTAACTAAGGTCGATGTGTATCCGTCCGGGGAACCTAAACCACCAAGTGATAAATCCGCGGTGTAATTTGAGAAATCGGGACATGCAAGGCATTCGGGTCTTATCATGGGTCCTAAGTCCTCTAAATCTATATGAATTGTTCTTCCATCATTTAGAGTGATAATGAAGTTTTCTTTTAGATTGATCTTCCTAATTTTGTTAAGATCCACACCAATTTTCTTCTCAAGATATCTTTTTCCTTCATCACGAAGGAGAAAGTTTTCAAAACAAAACAAGCCTATGGTGTAATATACTAAGTGACTTGGTACAATGCGAAGCATTTGCATCTTACGGATTGTTTTGATTTGACACGGGGTCCCAACTACAGCTAATTTAGTCAAGTCCAATCTCCTTGATCCTTCGATTATACCAAGGATCGATGCATATGTTGTTAAGTTACCCATATCACTGATGCTTGCAGAATGTGATAAGCTTGAACCAGCACATTCAAGCAGATCTTCAAACTTTGTAGCTATCATGGGCTTGTTATTCCATAAACCTTCTCTCTTTGACACTATTGCTCCATCAATTCTTTTATTATCCAGAAGAAAACTCAAAATACTGGTAACAACACCACCATCGCAGCACACTTCACTTATCTCTTTGTTAGTCGTACGTAAGCATCTAGTCGATTCGAAATGGCCAATTGGCTGGCTGAACATAAATTTAGTCTTCAAAGCAGCATCCAAATCTTTTGTTCTTGGGCAAATCAGATGACATATTCCACAATGAAGACAATCGACTTCATGAAAGTAAGTAGGTTTATCATCTTTGATAGTTAATACATTCAGTTCATTAGCTGAGCAGAAGCCGACACAACCATAGCACATTGAACATATTCCTTTCTCAATAACATCCTGATGTAATCTCTTAAAGGATAATCTTTCTTCATTCATTCTATGTTTCACATCTTTCATTTTTTTAATAGAAGTTTTATCAATTTCATTCGAGGTCAACATATTTTTTAATAATGTTATCAGTTCGAATACGGTGAGTATTTAAACCAATCTCCTTAGAATCCATACCCATCGCAAGTGCTAGTAGTTCAGGATAATGTAATACGGGCAGGTCATATGATTCCTTAAATTTTCTCCGAATAACTAACTGTCCTAAATCAAGTTGAAGAAAACAAGAGGGACATACAGTTACGAAACATTCTGCTTTGGCTTGATGAGCATTAAAAAGTTTATCGCGCGCTAATTTATTAGCTAGCTCATCGGATACGCTTTTTAGTGGACTACCGCAACATTTTGTCTTGTACATATATGGAACACTGACAGCCCCAGTGAGTTCCACAAGTTCGTCGAGAAGATGAGGATCTTCCGGATCATCAAATGTCAGAATTGAGCTTGGTTTAAGTAGGTGGCATCCATAAAAAACGGCCACCTTTAGATCTTTAAGGGGTTTTACGATCTTATTTTTAATATTTTTAAAGCCTATGTCATCACATAAAACTTGAAGATAATCTTTAACATTTATGGTGCCTTTGTACTCTTTCCCAACCTTTCCTAGAATTTCATTGGTCTTCGTTTTTAAGTCCTTTCTAGTTCTCAAAATTGTATTCGTTTTTGAAAGTACTTGATAGCATCCATTGCACATAGGCATTAAATCAAGACCTACTTCCTCTGCTAAACAGAGGTTATATGCTGCTATAGCTAAACTCGTTGTATAATCTAATGATTCAATAGGGATGGGAGCACAACAAGTCGCCTCCGTTAAATCAATAAGATTAACATCAAATGCTCTCATCATCAGTCTTACTGACAATTCATAACTGGGAGCCCTAGTGGGAATGAAACATCCTAGAAATAAAGCATAACTCATTTTAATTACCCCTCATCTTCTCTATGAGTTTATCAAAACCTGTCGTTACTACAATTTTCTTGATAATATCTTTAGATGATGTAGAAATTTTTGGAAGACCTAGTTTCGATCTGAGTCGATCGGTTGAACCTACAATTGCAGCTAGTCGACCATTCTCGATTAACGATATGGCCTGTTCCACTAAAGCTTTTGGTGCATAACCTTCGCTTACTGCTATATTCCTCAAAGCTAACATAATATCTGCTATTTCAACTCCTTGAGAACAGCGTTCTTGACATGTGTAACATAGAGCACAGAGCCAAATCGAATCACTACTGAGTACCTCTCTTCTGAGACCTAGCATAACCATTCTAAGTATATGACGAGGATTGTATGAACCAGTTATTTTACCTACTGGGCAACTTCCAGCACAAGCACCACACTGAAAACATTGAGATAACTTTTCTCCACCGGGGTGTTTCTTTACCTCTTCAGCAAATTTAGGTTCAAACTCAGAAGAACGAATGGTTTCCCTCTCTTCTAACGTAATATTCGTGCTTATACTCATCTTTTTACACTCCAACTTCATAATTTCTTATCCATTCTTAACAGATAGTCTACTTTCTTGTTGGATCAGGTTGCATCTTAGACGAATCCATTTTGTTTCTATCAATCTCGATGTCTATCTTTCCCTCACGAATATTGATAGCCGTTTTTTTCAAATCAGTCTCGATAGAATCCGATTTTATAGATCCAAGTTTTCTCACTTCATCAACAAATGATATTGCAACCTCAGAAAATTCTTGTGGATTGGCTGCGCAAACCGGAACCATCTTTAGACGATTACCAGATAGACCAATCTCATTCAGAATATCTTTAGCAAAGCTTACAACTTTCTCAGCATGAATATTTCCTCGAACTTGTTGACAGTTTCCACTAATACATCCAACGAGTAGAATACCATCTGCACCTTGCTCAAATGCCTTGAATAGATAATATGGTGAAACCCAACCAAGACACGGTATCCTTAATGTAAAAACGTTAGGAGGATAAGTCATACCGGCCATACCGGCCATGTCTACTGCAGCATATCCACATTCATTGCAACAGAAAGCAATCACTTTATGAGTCATAGAACCAGTTTCTCTTGAGAGAAGTTCGTGAAGCTGAGCTAGAATCTGATCATCTGTATGGTGTCGAAGCTGGAGAGCGCCAGTTGGACATTTACCAGCACATGCACCACATCTTTCGCATCTGATTGCGTCTACCTCAACTATAGAATCGGATCGAAGACCTTTTCCCTTAACATCCACCATTTGTAAAGCGTTGTAAGGACAAACATCAATACAAAGTTTACAACCATCGCAATCATTCTCTTCAACGTACGCAATGTCCATATCCTTTGAATAATTACTCTTCGAAAAAGCTAATATTGTTCTGAAAGCTGCGGCTTCAGCTTGGATAATTGATTCCGGAATATCTTTAGGTCCCTGAGCTCCACCACATACATATATGCCTTTAATCAGGGTCTCAATAGGTTTAAGTTTTGGATAGACTTCTTTAATGAAGCCGTTTTCTCCCAGCTCAATTCCCAAGGTCTCAGCGAGTTCCTTGTTATCCGATGAAGGGATCATCCCGGTTGATAATACGATAAGGTCTGCTTCTAACTCTAAAGTCTTACCGAGAAAAATGTCCTCAACTTCAACTGATAGTTCTCCTGTTCTAAGGTCTTTGATGATTTCAGAAGGTTTTCCTCTGATGAATTTTACGCCCAATTCTCTAGCTTTGGAAAAGTAGTCCTCATAGTTCTTTCCTAACGTACGAATATCCATATAGCAGACATATATTTCAGCATCCGGTGCATGTTTCTCTTTGATGAAGATAGCATGTTTTAATGCTATTGTACAACAAATCTTTGAGCAATAGGGATTAGCATTAATATCTCTAGAACCTACACACTGGATCATCACGATTGTTTTTGGATTAGTTCCATCGGAGGGTTTGACTAATTCACCTTTAGATAATCCATATGGATCTAATATCCTTGCAAGTTGCAGCTGTGTGATCACATCTTTATAGATGCCATATTTGTAGGGTTTGATGTCAGATGGGTTGTATTCTTGGAAGCCTGTGGCAATTATTATGGCTCCAACTCTTACGATAGACGTTTTTTTTTCGTCGGATAAATTGATGGCCTTGGTTGGACATACTTCTACACATTTACCGCATTTGTTACAGTTTTTCCAGTCGATGATGTAGGCCGGTGGTACTGCATTTGGGTGTGGAAGATAAATCGCCTTGCGTGGATTTAATCCATAATTCATTGCATCTGTAACTTCTACTGGACATAGGTCTACACATTTACTGCAGTTTATACAGAGTCTCTCTTTGACGCCTCTTGGTTGAGAGGAGATTTTCACCTCGAAGTTACCAAAGGAGCCTTTAATTTCTTCGACTTGAGAGAGAACTTGGAGATTTATATTTGGATGTTGAAGGAGTCCTGCTCTGTAGAAACATTTTCTGATGCCTCTAAGATAATCGGGAGATGATATACAAAAAGCCCCATCGTCAGTAGGGAATGCTATTCCAATCTTGAGCGCGTTTCCACCTACTACAGGTGCTCTCTCAATTAAGTTAACCTTATATCCGAAATCTGCGATATCTATGGCTGCCTGTAGACCTGCAACGCCTCCTCCGATAACTAAGACGGATTTCTCAACTGTAAATTCTTTTGCATTTATCGCTTTAGCTTTGCGGACATTCTCCACAGCGGCAGATATTACTCTTTTTGCTTTTTCGTTCACGGCAGGTTCTCCATCATGAGCCCACGCACATTGCTCTCTAAGGTTAGCCATTTCAAGGAAGTAGGGGTTGAGTCCATTTTCCTCTATGAGTTGCATAAAAAATTTCTCATATAATTTAGGTGAACAAGCACCTATTACGACCTTCTCTACACCGTCTTTTATAGCGGTTTTAATTATGTCTTGGCCTTCATTGCCACAAAGGAATTCATGCCTCACGATAGTTTTAACGTTCTTAAGTTCAGAACTAAAGTTTGTGAGTTGGGAAAAATCTATTTTGTCAGATATTTTTCCACCACAGTCACAAAGGAAGACTCCTATAGCTGAATCTTTCTTAAGTATATTCATTCCTCCATCCAGATTATATTTTTTCCAGAAGGTCATCTACAGGTGTTCGATTTTCGTATGCACCAAGTTCATCAGGCGAAAATCCTTGCGCGAGTCCAAGAAGTTGAGTGTAGTGAAGAACTGGAATCTCATAGATTTCTGAAAACGTTTCCTCAATACTTAGCTGATTTAAATCTAGATGAATGTGACAGAAAGGACATATTGTAATAATAGCATCAGCTTTTACTTTTTGGATACTTGCAAGTTTTTCCCTTAAAATCTTAAGTGATAGCTTTTCATCGACTCCTAGAACAGGAGCGCCACAACAAAGTTTTTCTTCCATGTAATGGACAAATTCAGCTTTGGTCAACTTAATCAGAGAATTCAATCGTTCAGGATTTTCTGGATTGTCAATATGTAGTTGGTCTGACGGCTTCAATATATGACAACCCCAATGAGTGACCACCTTAAGGTTATTTAGTGGTCTCGTAATGGTTTCCATGATCTTTTCAGTCCCTATTTCATCGAGTAATATTTGAGTAAAATGCTTTACATTTGAAGAGCCCTTGAATTCTCTATTTCCCTTTTTTAAAATCTTATTGACTCTATCGCGTAGTTTGTCATCCTCGAGAAGATGGTTCCGTGTTTTGGTTAAATGTCCAAAACATCCGGTACATAATGTGACAATGTCTAAGCCAGCTTCCTCGGCCAAACAGAGATCTCTAGCAGCCAAGACCTGTGCACTTAAGTGATCTACAGACTCTAAGAAGAAACCGCAACAGTTTGCCCCCTTAAAATCGACCAATTCGATTCCAAGTTTATCTGAAACTTTTCTTGCAGAAAGTTCGTAGGCATTTTCCTTCTGAGGAATGGAACACCCCGAGAAAAGAAGATATTTCAAAACTATCACTTACTCCCTTTTGATGCCAAAAGCTCTTTGATCTTCGTAGAATCTAAGATTTTTTTAAACTCTTCGAGGTTTACGATTGGAACCGGGGGGAGACCCAAGTCAGCCCTTTGTTCATTGATAAATTCATCATCTTCAAATATCCTGCCGATCTCAGAGATCATTTTCCCTTGAGCTTGGAAGAATGGATGAATGTAACCCTCCCTAACGGCTATATTTCTAATAGCACGCATAACATCCGCCAATTTTACTCCCTGGGGACACCGTTCTGTACATGAAAAACACGTAGCACATAACCATATTACATCGCTTGAAAGTACAATCTCTCTCAACCCAAGCAAGGCAGCTCTTAGAATTTGACGAGGTTTATAAATTGACTCTACGCGTCTTATCGGACAAGTTGCAGTACATTTACCGCACTGAAAACAGTAACCGAGACCTTCGCCACCTGGTTCTTTGGCAACTTCATACTTGAATTTAGGGTCAAGTTGAGTGGATTTTAAAGGTTCATTGACGGAAAGAGATCTAATTTTTTGTGACATTACTACACCTTTAATTATGGAACTATTTATTATCAGGTAATATATATACTATTAGTCTTTTCTTTATACAAGACTACACTCTTAAACCTTCGCATTTTGTACTCAATTTGATAAAAAAAATTTACAAAGTGGATGAGCTAAAAAGCATAATTTAAAATGAGGTTATTAAATAGAATAATGAAACAATAAAGATTATGATTAAAAATAAAATGATTTAAAATGAATCATAATAGTTGAAATTCGAGTTCATCATCCCTCTCTCCAATAATTGCTACGGCATTATTTCGTCTCATAGCAATTAAATGTTTGAGAACAATATTTAGGGGTAGTTCTATACGGGTTGAAATTTCACTAACCGTGAGTGAGCCAGACACTAATTCGTTGCTGATCATCTTTCTCTGCATCTCAGTTTGGAAGATATCTTTGATTACAGCCTCATATTCTTCGAGTGATATTTTTCCCTGATCAATAAGGGATTTACCTTTACCGATAAGCCAGCGTAATCGTGAATCTTTCAAAGAGAGTATCATGGCATCTAATCTTTTTTCTATATTTATTTGACTCAAGGTTACTACCTCTTTCGTCAGAAATAAGGATCGGCGTATATATTTAAGTTTCGACAGGATGGGTACCAGTTTAAACGACTTTTCATGATCTAACGTAGTGAGTGCCTAAGATGGGAAATGGGTCATTACAGTTTTGATAAATTATCCTTGGAAGGCAGTGATAACTTGAGCTAACACTTCTTCATCAGTGAAATGCTTCATCGTAATGGCGTGTTCAGGACAAGAAGAGGCACATACCCCACAACCTCTACATAACACATCCATTATAAACGATTTACCATTCTCTGTTCTCACAGCATCATATGGACAAGCTTCCTTACATAGATCGCATCCAATACATAAATCCTGATCTAAATGTGCAATCGTTGATTCTATCCTAATTTCTCCTTTAGACAGTAAAGCGGCAACACTTGACGCTGCAGCTTTACCCTGAGAGACACTCTCGTGTATGTTCTTTGGACCTTGGCATGTTCCCGCGAGAAAGATACCCGCTGTATGAGTGTCTACTGGTCGAATCTTGGAGTGTGCTTCAAGGAAGAACCCATCAGAATCTATGGGTATGTGAAGAACTTTACTAAGTGGTCTTGCACTATCTTGAGGAACCATACCTATGGCTAATGTTACAAGATCCACCTCAAATTCCACAAGCTTACCCAAGCATTGATCATGAACAAGAATCTTTAGGTTTTCAGTTGTGTTATCCTCTTTGATTTCTGGAGGTATTCCTCTGACAAAGGTTATCCAACTTTCACGAGCTTTTCTGTAAACCTCCTCGAATCCCTTTCCAAATGCTCGGATGTCATTGTAGAAGATGTAAACCTCTGACTCTGGATGTTTCTCCTTGATCTGTATGGCGAGTTTAATGGAATTCAAACAGCACGCATTTGAACAATAAATTTGTCCAATTCTTTCATCTCTTGATCCAACACATTGAATAAAACCTATTCTCTTGGGAAACTTTCCATCTGATATGCGGAACAGTTTTCCTCTAGTCGGTCCAGCAGCATTTAGTAATCGTTCCATCTCAATACTTGAGATCACATTGCGATAAGATCCATATCCATACTCTTTGAGTGTAGATGGGTCAAAGAAGTCATATCCTATTGCGACAATAATTGCTCCGACGTTTAATTCAACTTCTTCCGTTTCTTGTTTAAAGTCAATAGCTCTCCGTTCACCACATACGTCGACACATTTGTAACATTCAATGCAATGATCCTTATTTAGGGTATATAGTAACGGTACAACTTGAGGAAAGGGAACAGAAATGGCTCTTCGAGTTCCTAATCGCATCTCCCATCTATTCGGATATTCTACTGGACATGCCTCTGCACATTCTCCACATCCTGTACAGTTTTCAGGAATCACATACCGAGGATTATTTTTAACTTTAACTGTGAAGTTTCCAACGAATCCTCCCATAGATACGACTTCAGCCATTGAGAAGACTTTTATGTTTGGGTGGCGGAAAACATCAACCATCTTTGGACCTTCAACGCAAATAGAGCAATCCATTGTTGGAAAGGTTTTATCTAATTTTGTCATTTGGCCTCCAATTGTCTCACTTTTTTCGACAAGGTAGACCTTGAATCCGATGTTTGCTAAGTCAAGTGCAGCGTTCATTCCAGCGATTCCACCTCCGATTATGAGGACACTTCGGAGAACTTTGACTTCCTTGATTGTTAATGGTTCAAGAAGTTTCGATCTGACAACGGCCATCCTGATGAGATCTTTTGCCTTCTCGGTAGCTTTTTCAGGTTCACCGATGTGAACCCATGAACATTGCTCCCTGATATTCACCATATCAAGCATGTACGGATTAAGATCAGCTGCCTCCAAGACTTTTCTAAAGGTTGATTCATGCATCCTCGGAGAACAAGAAGCAATAACAATCCTGTCAAGATGATAATCTATAATATCTTTCTTAATCAACGCCTGTCCTAAATCGGAACAAGCATACCGATGATCCTTTGCTATAACTACTCCTGAAAGGGAAACAGCATAGTTAACAGCATCTTTTACATTTACCACTCCCGCGATATTTAATCCACAGTGGCAGACATAAACTCCAATTCTAATGTTTTTAGACAATAACATGATCCCCGTAAAAATTTTTTACATATATCTTTTTAAAGATTTTTTATGATTATTTGTTTGAAAGGATAATTAATGTCTCAAAGTCTCTCTTGATCATTTCATTTAGATGTATATTGAAGTTTCAGTTTTAAGATTGCGTTTAGTTAAAATCGCAGCGCCAGATAATAGAAAATAGGTTGTGATGTTATCAATTTGAATCAAAGCATAGTATGAGGTAGATTGAAATAATACAAGCATACTCCTAATGGATTTCTCCAATAAAAACACCTAATATTTATTTTATAAATATATATTTTTTGATTCTTATAAATATTACAGTTTACAAAATGGTAATGTTTAAATTTAACAAAATGTAAAGCTTTCGGAGAAGGGTATAATAGAATGACTGCAAAAAAATTAGATAAAGTGGATTTTGACATTATAAGATCACTAAGAGAAGATGCAAGACGATCTATCACGGAGTTAGCAAGTGATGTAGGTATTTCTCGCCCTACAGTAATGAAACGTCTTAGAAGAATGCTTGAAAAAGAAGCTATTGGTATTGAGACAGGCATCAACTTGAAAGAACTTGGATTACGAATTGGCTGTGTTGGTCTCGAGGTGAAAGGAGCAGAATCTAGAAGTAAGGTTAAAAAAATATTGGAAAATTGTCCCCGAGTTCTAATGATA
>DAOUZW010000030.1 GCA_030671315.1 Candidatus Bathyarchaeota archaeon | reverse complement strand
ATTTTTCTAATAAAGTATTATGAAAGTTTTATCCTGATAAATAAAAAGATATGATGAAATTATTCTAACTAGGATGAAAACTTTTCATAGGTAAATTTACAATTTTTTCTTGCACAGCAGCCAATACGAAATCTTGTCTGTTCTGATATAATGCTGTAAGTCTGATCAGACGGTCTACCCACTTGAGCGTTGATTCGGATAGATATATTACATTTTTTTTGTCTCTTCTGATCACTTTCTCTAAACCTTCTCAGAGAATATTATTCCAATTCGACTGAAATTTTTATCTTGTTTCATGATGTTATATTCAGGAGTGAATGAGCTGTAAAGATTTACTATTCATCAGTTTGAAAAATAGCTGACAATTCCAATATAAGGATTCATGTCTTTTTGAACCATAGATGTGGCATACTGGTGGGCAAAATTAATTAAATGTTCTTTTTCTAAAAAAGTTAAATTCCTCGAAAAGTTTTTGAATATTATTTTTAAAGATTCATAGGCCGTACCGGTGATTTACTATTGCTTACACACAAAGAACGATACCTCAAAGCTGTTCACTTAGAGATACCAGACATGGTTCCTGTGGATGGAACTAACTTAGATCTAATTCATGCTCAGACAATACTTGAAAAAACTCCTATGACCACTTCATTATTTCTTTCAAAAAAGTATAATGATAATTTAGATATGAACCACATTATAAAACATAATCAAAGGTTAATTAATGAAGCTTCTATGAAATTTGACTTCGATTCTTTGATGGTAAATGATTGGCATCTATATCCAGAGGGTTTTAAACCTCAATTTATTGACGAAAACAGCTATGCTGATCATTTGGGAAAAATTTACAGAATAAAGAAAGATGTCAAGACTACATATTGGGTAGATGGAAAAATAAAATCTCCAGAGGATTTAGATAATTTTGAATTTCCAAATCCAGAAGAAATAAATTTCGATATGGTCGAAGAGACAATAAAGCAAGCTAATAATGAATATCCAGTTGTTGCAATGTGCCACTCAGTAGTTACAGCTCCTTTTGAGATGAGGGGGGGAATAGATAAACTTGTTATTGACCTTTATAGAGAACCAAGATTTGCAAAAAGTCTAATTGAAAAAGTATTCAATTACCAGATAAAAATAGTTAAAAGATTTATCGAAGAAGGAGTGGACATAATAGTTGAAGGAGACGATTTAGCAGACTCTAAAGGACCAATATTTTCTCCAAAAATTCTAAAAGAGTTTTTCTTTCCATACATAGAGAAATTCATTCAAGAATGTGATTCCCATAAAATCCCTGTTATGAAACATTCTGATGGAAATCTTTCACCTATAATGAATGATCTAATAGATTTGGGAATCGATGGATTACATCCTATTGAGCCCAGTGTGATGGATCTTGCTCAAGTAAAACAGCAATACGGCAATAAGATCTTTCTAAGAGGAAATGTTGATTGTGTACATGTTTTACCCTATGGTTCTGAGTTGGAGGTTAGACAGGATGTAAGACGTTGCATAAGCGCAGCTGCCGAAGGTGGAGGATTCATACTTTCAGACAGTAATTCGCTTCATAGCAATGTGAAAACAGAGAATATCCAAATAATGGTTGACGAAGCAAGAAAACATGGTAAATATGTTTAAAGACAGAAAAAATATTTGGGTTAAATCATAATTCTACAATTTATAAAGCAGCCGGAACAACATTATCTTCAGTTATCACTTTTTTTACCCTTCTCTTTTTTCCACATCGGCTTTTATGGCGCCTAATTTTTCTTTGCGCTATGGATTTGCGACATTTCGAACAGATTGGCAAAATATCTCTGAAAGAATAATATAGATTCTTCACCTATTTATCTTAATATAATATCCAAAAAGTAAATACGTATAATGAGGAAATATTTTGCAAAATATCGAAAATGAGTTTACTGCAATATGCAAATGCTCAAATTGTGGTGAGATAATAGATTTTTGTACTAGAGATAATCCTTGTCCTAAATGCAATAATACACTTTTCAAAGTAGAATACAAATCAAAGAAATCTCAATTAATAACTGTTTAAATGAATAATTTCATGATAATAGTTTGATATAATTACAATAAAATTGTTATAACCAATTAATCCAATTTCATTCATTAATTTCGTATATTAAACAATTTTTACAGATTAATTGGCGGGCCCGGTGGGATTCGAACCCACGATCTCCGGCTATCATCCTCGATTGATCGAAGGCCAGCATCTTAATCCTGACTAGACTACGGGCCCACTTGACTAGCCACTCATCAACCATTTCATCTCAATTAGATTAAAGATATGATATATTTCTTCCAATAATAGATTGTTATCTCAATAGGTTTAGTTTGTATTGAGACAAAATTTGCATGGCTAATAGATCTACTGATTTAATCTTTGATTTTACACGAAAGACTTAAGGAATCATATCTGCCTCTACTAAGTTTTCTGGTGTAAGATCAGTGGCCTTGTCTGATGTCCTAATCAAAAGACTCATAGAACATGGAGAAATAGAAATCACTCCTTTTGAAGAATCACATTTGACTCCAGCTGGATACGACCTCGGATCAGCAGAAGACATTACATTAAAACCTGGTGAACATAGGCTCGTAGCTACACACGAAAAAGTTAAGTTATCTCCAAAGGTGCTGGGCATTCTACATATCAGATCCTCATTCGCTAGGGAAGGACTCTTTGCCAGTTTAGCTCTTGTGGACCCGGGCTTTAAAGGGCAATTAACAATTGCCTTGCTGAATACCAGTAAAGCTAATCTCAGAATAAATCGTGGAGAATCCTTTCTACAATTATCACTGATTCGAATGGCTTCAGGGGTTGAGAAACCTTACGACGGAGCTTATCAGGATAGCGCTGGAATTGTAGAGAGTAAAAGAGATGATTATGCTAAGAAATCATCAAATTTGATATAGAAAATGTTATACACTTTACATTATGATGTATAGAGGCGGGTGTTTTTTTGGCTGGTTCGAGGATTGTTGACCTAAGATATAAGTTAATGGTCACGGAACTCCTCAATTTAGCTAAGAAATATTATACATACCGTGAGTTATCACAGTTAATTGGTCTACCTGAAACAGTTCTCAGCAGATACGTCAAAGGACATGTTCTACCAACAATAGAGAGAGCTCAGGACATCAATAAGAAATTAGAAAACATAATGCGAATTGAAACTGAGATCCAGAGAAGAATAATATTTGATGAACTAGGATATTTCGATAATACAAAAGTCATTTCTGATACAATGCTTCTTGAACGTGCTGTCCAGCAAGCGGTTAACAAATTCGCTGGACAAAGAGTGACTAAGGTACTCACGCCTGAAACCGATGGAATACCTTTAGCGACACTATTAGCGCATAGATTAAGTGTTCCTTTGATCGTAGCAAAAAAAACTAGAGAGGTTGGTGTTGGTGAATTTATTGAAGAGATCTACATACCACACAAATCCGCAATGGTGATGAGCTATTATGTCCCTAGAAACATGTTTAGAAAAAGAGATTGTGTATGTATCGTCGATGATGTGATCGGTAGTGGAGAAACACAAAGGGCGCTCATTAACATAGTACGAAAAGCTAAGTCAGAAGTCACCGGCATCTATGCTTTAATATCTGTGGGTCAAGAATGGAAAAGTCTGATTGAAGACATAGCTAATTGTCCTATAGAAGTCGCTTATCAAGTGCCAGAAATGACACCAACTGACTGAATAATATTTATTTTTTATTGAATTTCAATATTTTATCTCTCACGGGTTGATTCATCACTCCTTCGTCAGTGATTATTGCATCAACCAGATCGAACGGTGTAAAATCAAAAGCTGGATTAATAGTATCGACATTTTTTGGATATATTCGTTTATTGGAGATATGTGTGAGTTCTCTCGTACTTCTCTCTTCAATTACAACATTATCACTAGAGTTCAATAGATCAAGGGTTGAAATTGGAGCTGCAACATAAAAAGGAATTTTATGATATCTAGAAGTTATTGCGAGAGTATATGTTCCAATTTTGTTGAAGACTCCATCATTGACAATCCTATCAGCCCCCACAATAACTTTGTCAACTATACCTTGTCGCATAAAGTGCCCAATCATATTATCCGTTATTATTCTAACAGGGATCCCATCTCTCGATAGCTCAAATGCGGTCAATCGGGCTCCTTGAAGTCGAGGTCTCGTTTCACTTGCAATAACTTTTATCCGTTTACCTTGCTTTACGGAGGTTCTTATGGGTGCCAGAGCTGTTCCGTAACCAACAGTTGCAAGAGCTCCCGCATTGCAATGAGTGAGAACAGTATCTTCATTGGCTAACAGCGGCTCCCCATATTTACCAATTTTAAGATTTGCTTGAACGTCATCTTCAGCCATTTGTATAGCTTTTCTAATGATGATAGTCTTGATCGTCTTAGTATCGTCGGAAGATTGCTCTGCAATTTTAATAATTTCTTTAAGGCCCCAAGAAAGGTTCACTGCAGTCGGCCTTGTAGCAGCTAACTTCGATGCCGCTGATTTCAGCTCTTTTAAAAAAAGTTTTTTCGTCTTTGCTCTACTTTGATAGGCAACAAGTGCAAGACCCATAGCAGCCGCAACACCTATTGCAGGTGCACCACGAACAACCATAGCTTTTATCGCGTTAGCAACATCTTTGTAAGTTCTACAACTGACATAAGTGAGCTTATTTGGAATCTTGGTTTGATCTACCAATACGACTTTCCCATTTTTCCATTTCACCGATCTAAGTTCGAAAAAATCACTCAATAAACCACACCCTGGCAATCAAATTGAACATATTCATTAAGAGATTGCATATCCAAGAACATCTATAACCTACCATTAATAGGATATCTATCCCTATCAAGTTAGCGAGTGATGATGAAAATTGAGTGAGGCTCTCGATGCGTATTTTAAAAAAAGACGAGTCTATGTCCCTGAAAGTGATAGACAAATGGAATTTCTTGATAGAGGTTTTGGAATCCGTCGAGGTAAGAATCTGGAGCTCTCACCTTATGAAGCTTTTTTCCTCACTGAGAAAGGGAGAATCATAGTTACCGATAAAGACAAACAAGAAATTTTATCACTTCATGATCTTGTCACAGAATTATCTATGGGAAAGCAGGAGATTTGGATAAGGTATCTTGTGTATCGTGATCTTAGAGAACGAGGATACATTGTTCGTGAGACCAAGAAGGTTGATTTTGAGATTCACGGTAAAGGAGCTGAGAGACGTCTCATCTCTATCGTCTATGAGGGGGGAGAGTTCAGCCTTAATGAACTTACCAATCTATTAAGATATGCAGCAAGACAAAAGAAAGAACTCATCCTATCTGTCATTGATAGAAGAACTGATCTTGTGTACTACTCAATTGGAGAGATGATTTTCCAAAAGAACAAAGCTGAACCCCCTAAGAACGATCAAAGTACGTGAAGAAATTGTCAGAATCTCCGACCTTTACTCCTCCAAGAGGGATGAGAGATATCGAATCTATGGAGATGTCAAAGCGTAATTGGATGGAGAGACAAATCCAGAAGAATATGGTTATATATGGTTTCAAAAAGGTTGAACCGACTGCTATAGAAAACCTTTCTACCTTAGAGGCAAAGTCAGGCCCCGATATTAGAAATGAAATTTATTGGTTCGAAGATAAATCTGGTAGAAAACTGGGCTTACGTTTTGACCTTACTGTTGGCATTACCAGAATGGTGGCTAATCGTCTAGAGCTTCCAGAGCCCATCAAACTTTATGCTATTTCTGAGATGTGGAGGTATGATGAACCACAATTTGCTAGATATAGAAATTTCTCACAATGGGATGCGGAGATATATGGCTCAGAAAAGCAAGAAGCTGATGCGGAAGTCATATGCCTGGGAATGGATATCCTAGAGGAACTAGGACTTCACGAATACGAAGTTCGAGTAAGTAATAGGAAATTGACTGAAGGATATCTCAAATCTAGAGATTTTAGTTCTCAAAATAAGATCGAAGCAACAATACGAGTGATGGATAAAATAGGAAAATTATCAAAACAAAAAATAATCGAAGAATTGAGATCACTTAGCATAGAAGAAAAGACTATCGAAGAAATCATGGATTTTGCAAGCCTCAAAGGTAAGGCAGATGATGTTCTATCCAATGAACCTCAGGGACTTGAAGATATAGGAAGAAAAGGACTCGAGGAACTGAGGAGACTTGCAGACATACTAGACGATTTCGGAAGAATCGACCGTTGCGTCTATGATTATAGTATAGTTAGAGGAATAGGGTATTATGATGGTCTCGTCTTTGAAGCTTACGATAAACAAGGTGAAGATATTGGCGCAATATTTGCCGGAGGAAGATATGATGGTCTATGCAAAAATTATGGGAAAAGAGATATGCCAGCCACAGGCGTGGCCGGAGGTATCGACAGAATAATGATATCGATGGAAAGAGAAAAGCTCTTTCCAAAGCTAAGTCAGATTCCCCAAGTATTTGTCGTAACCGTAAACGATACAGTTCGAAAAGAATCCTGGAATATTGTCCGACAATTACGAGAAATGAATATTTCTGCAGATTTCGATTTGAAAAAACGGACACTACGAAAACAGTTAGAGTATGTTGACTCCAATAATATACCCTATGCAATAATACTTGGTCAGCAAGAGTTGCAAAAAGGCATAATAAAGTTGCGAGACATGTCGAAGCATACTGAGCAAGATTTGAACCTTCAAGAAGCAATCAAATTCATTTCTAAAACATGAGGTAACTGGCTAGCTATAATATTCAATTTTAACGTACGCCACCACACCAATTAATAATTTTCCAATTTTTTCTAAGCATAGAGTGGAGAGCTTTGAGATACACATTTAGTATGTATACTTAGGACCTTCTCCAGTTCTTCTCTCAGTTCGTTTTCTGATCTCAGACCGACGATCTCGTATATTGGGCGACCAGCACAAAAGAATTTCAAAGTAGGAACTCCCATTACCCCATAACCGGATGCTATTTCATTATTCTTTGAAGTATCAACCATTCCAAATTTCATTTTCTGAAGATATTCCTCAGAAAGTTTTTGAAATATTGGCGTCAGTTGTCGACAATATGGACATGTTGGTGAGAAAAATTCAACAACAACCGGTAATTCTGCTTTAAGAACTTCATCTTTCCAATTCATTCCATCAATCTTTATTGTTTGATCTGAATTCATGACAATCACTAACAATATTTTCATTTTGCTATTGATGAGATATAATTTAATATCGATAAATTATTTTTAATGTGTGTTAATGATTAAATAAATATCTTTTAAATCTCTAGACCATCGTCATATATGAAATCCTTTAATCTAGAGATTATAACATCACATCTTTACCAAACATAATACATGTAGTAATCAGTGATTATATCATGACAAATATGATGAAAAAATTGAATATTCCTTTCGAACAAGCGATTGAAAAAGTTCAGACGGTTCTCAAAGATCAAGGTTTCGGTATAATAACTCAGATTGATGTCAAAGAGACACTAAAAAAGAAATTAAATGTTGAATATCAAAACTATAAGATCCTTGGCGCATGTAACCCATCATTTGCTAAGGAAGCTTTAGATATGGAAAAAGAAGTGGGAACATTGCTTCCATGCAACGTGATAGTGTATGAATCAGGTGATGGAGTACAAATATCAATCCAAAAACCCACGGAAATGATGAAGATTCTGAATAACGATGATCTTAACCAATTGGCAAACAAAGTAGAATCAAAACTCCAAAAAGTCCTCGATATTCTTTGATCGTATAAATAAGAAATAATATTTTATTATAAAAACTGAAATCTATAATTCAATAATTTAGCGCACGATGATCAATGGAGTTGCAAACATAATTGAGTGAAAATAGCAAAGAATCACGAGAAATACGAAAAGTTGTTGAACTAACGAAGTTAATCGATACACATGAGCATTTGCAGAGAGAAAATAATAGAATTAACTTGGATGTAGATGTCTTATCTGTTTTCTTCCTCCAATATGCTTCATCAGATCTGATATCTTCTGGGTTATCCTACAAAGATTATCAGATGATCCTTAATCCTTCTAAGTCATTGGAGAAACGTTGGCAGATTTTCTCGCCCTATTGGGAAGAGATCAAGAATACGTCATATGCGAGAGTTCTAAACATTGCAGCCAAAGATCTATATGGAGTTGAAATCAATGAGAAAACATACAAACAGATAAGTAAGAAAATGAAGGAAAGGAATAAGATAGGATTATACAAGTGGGTTCTTAAAGATAAATCAAGAATCGACATCTCCATTCAAGATACTCTTTTAAAACCAAAAGGCTACGCAATCTGGAACACTCTTTCTGTAAAAAAATTACTCGATGTTGATAGATCATTTTTTTTACCCGTTCATAGATTCGAAGATTTCATACTTCCTCAAGACCGATATGATATTGAAGGTATAGCTCATCGTAGGAATACAACTATACATACACTGGGAGATCTTGTAAAGAATTTGGAACTTGAATTTCAAGAAATTTCAAATGATATTGCTGCTGTGAAACTATGGCTTGGATATCGACGTTCAATCAAATTCGAAAAAGCAACTTTCCACGAAGCGGAGAAAATCTTTAACGAGATATTCTCTCAAGAGACATTTCGTAGGACAGATGCAGATGGTGTTAGGATAACAGTACCTGAAGGAATATCACTTCAAGACTCAAAGCCATTACATGATTTCATGACTCATAAAGTCATACAACTCGCCGGACAACATTCAGTACCAATGCAGATACACACAGGATTCCATGAAGGAAATGAGAATCTTCTCTCAAATACTAATCCCTTGAATCTGACAAATCTATTTACCGAATACAGAAATGTGAAATTCGACTTATTCCATGGCGGCTATCCTTTTATCGGAGAATCTTCTGCACTTGCTAAGACCTTTCCTAATGTCTATCTTGATCTTGCGTGGCTTCATCTAATTTCACCTTATGTTGCTAGAGGAGCACTTTCTGAATGGATCGATACAGTACCATCTAACAAAATACTTGGTTTTGGAGGGGATTATGTCTTTGTTGAGGGAAGTTATGGCCATTCAATTATTGCAAGAGAAAACGTTTCTAAAGTACTAATTCAAAAAGTAGAAAATGGTGATCTAAAATTAGAGCACGCAAAATCTTTGGCTAAGAAGATCTTGAGGGAAAATGCGGTTAACCTATTCTTGAAGAGAATAAAGAATAGAAAGTGAAAAAAATTACATGATATCTTCCTGATAAATAGAAATATCAATTTCACTTACAATAAAAATTTAAAAAAAATCAAATTGAGAATAGTCTGAGAGGATGCAAATTACAAAAGAGTTTATGAATACCGATTACCTCTTTCCTACCGTAAGGTGACGTCATTGTCTCCAGTAAAACTTTTAGACAATATCTATTGGGTGGGAGCTATTGACTGGAACATAAGGAACTTTCATGGTTTTTCATATACCACACATCGTGGAACAACATATAACTCCTATTTGATCGTTGATGAAAAAATCGCTCTTATAGATAGTGTCTACACCAACTTCAAAGATGAGATGATAAGAAGGATTCGAGAGATAGTTGAACCTGACAAGATAGACTATATAATTGCTAATCATGTTGAACCTGATCATTCAGGTTCAATTTCAGAGATTCTAAAGTTTGCACCAAACGCCAAGGTTGTAGGAACAGCCAGATGTCAGAAAGGCTTATTCAAACATTATTTTGGAGACTGGGACTTTCAAATAGTGAAAACAG
>DAOUZW010000013.1 GCA_030671315.1 Candidatus Bathyarchaeota archaeon | reverse complement strand
CACAGAGTGCGCCGAGACCTTCAAAGGCCTCCTCTTCTTTCTTCCCTTCGGTTTTTTTGGCTTCAGCAGGTTGTTTAGATTCAGAAGGAGCAGCGGCTTGGGTCTGAGCGGCAGGTGCAAATGATGCTTGGGAAGCCTCTTTTAGAACTTCATCTATCTTAACTTCGGAAAGAGCAGCTGTCAAGGCTTTTAATCTTGCCTCGTCAACATCTGCTCCAGCAGCTGTAAGTATTTTTTTAACATTTGCCTCATCGATCGGTTTGGACGCCGAGTGAAGCAAGAGTGCGGCATATATGTATTTCAAACGTCTATCCCCTCGTCTATGATAATCAAATTCTTACACGTGCTATGAAAATTGACTCTTAAGGCTTTCTTTTTCTTCAAGATTTTCATTTCACTGCCAAATCTGGGGCAGTATCTTTGTTAATGTTCTTTAATTTGTTTGATAGAGTAAGCATATCGCTGTATGCGGCTAATATGATTTTGTCCGTGGTTGAAGGACTTGTATATTCAGATTTTACTGCGATTGTTAATGCCTGTCGCCAAGCTCTTCCTAAAATTAATGGAACGCTTTGAGGTGTAAGATATGCGGCTTCGATGGCAAGACTTAATCCCTCTTTATAGCTTTGAATTATTTGATTCTTATAATTCTCGAGGTCCATTGCCAAATCTTTTTCATTAAGGATTGAACCGTTATCGTATGCAGCCATAATCGATAATCCTGCTTCCATCGGTTTCATTCCTAATCGAGTTAGGACTGATGCGAGTTTAGTTGATATTGTGTCGCCCTTTCTTACAACAACGGTGTCCTTGGATACCCATATGCTTCCAGATTCTATCTTTGTTGGGATCTTCACTTCTCCGAATTCACTTATTATCGGTCCAGGTGGTAAGGCTGTATTGCCCGCTGGAATTATGATATCTCCTGTTGCAATGTCGCCCCCTTTAGCAGGAACATTTACCTTATTCTTATTTAGAAATACTATCAATTCAAACGGATTCTTATTTGAAAAAAGAAGAGCGAAAGGTCCATTAAGTGAATCTGCAAACTTGCTGATATTTTTCTTATCGGATTCGAGTTCTTGGCTGGCTCTTTTAAATATTGTATTTTTTGCAACAAGCATCTCCGCTTTGCCTCTAAGCATCTTTCTGATTTCTTGAATTTGTGTGGATCTCACGCCAACTAGATCTGCTGCTGCAATAACACTGTATGGGCTTAATGACTTCTTAATTTTTTCAAGTGCTTCTCTTTTTTTTGGTTGAACTTTTTGCCTTTGCAAATATCACTCACCATTATAGAACTAAATTAACAGGTTCATGCATTGTTGTTTTTATCAGGATTTTGGAAATGTTTCTTACTCCTCGTTCAAGCTTTCCCTCAATGCTTGAAAAGACGGCCTGGATATTTTCCGAAAGGTTGTCGTCTGACATATCATCAACACCAATTCTACATTGAATAACTGGTTGATCTCGAACTCGAATTTTTATTGTTCTCCTAGCTTGGTCTATTACGTCGGCTATAGGAGCATTTGAATTAATTGGAGTAGGCATTTTCCCTCTTGGACCCAATGTCGGACCTATAGTCTTTCCAACCAATGGCATAAGAGGTGCCTCAGCGACAAAGAAGCCGTATTCTTGTAGAAGTTTTCTAGCAGCTTTTTTGTCGTTCCCAAGATCTGTAAGTTGATCTTTTCCGAGTACAAGATCTGCATTAGCCTCTTTTGATTTCAACGCCAATTGTCCTGTGGCTATTACGCAAACCTTAACGGGCTTACCTATATCATGAGGAAGAATTATGGTCTGATTAATCCTGTTCTCTGGTTTTTTTAAATCTAGCTCTTTGAGTTTAATAATTAATTCTAGTGATTCTTTGAAGTTACGCTTTTTTTTATTTTTCCTAAGTTCTTCAAGGGCTTTCTGAATGTTCTCTTTAGTAAGTGGCAATTCTCACACCAAATTTCCATGACAAAAGGAAATGTCTATTACCCTCGCATATTCGACTTTAATGAACGTTTCGTACAGTTTACAACTCTTTATGTTTATTTCTTGAATAGTGCTTCGTGTTTGTTGTCGTCTATCTCTTTCTGAACTTCTCTTGGATCTTTATTGTCGATTGTGACTCCCATACTGACCATGGTTCCAAGGACTTCTTTCAGAGCTCCTTTAGTATCCTTAGAATATGTATCTTTAATCTTCATCTCCGTTATCTTCAAAGTCTGTTCTAGAGATAAATTCCCGACCTTTTCGGTATTCGGAGTGCCTGAGCCTTTTTCAATACCTAACTCTTTAATGATCAGAGCCGAAGTTGTAGGAGTACCGATCTCAACCTCAAAGTCCTTAGTATCCACATCAACAATTACTTTGACGGGTACTTTCATGCCAGCATAGGCTTTGGTTAATTCGTTTATTCTGTTAACTATCTGAAGGACATTAACCCCAAGAGGTCCAAGTGCAGGGCCTAAAGGGGGTCCTGCTGTAGCCTTGCCACCATTAATTAGTGATTCAATCTGTTTCTTTTCTCCCACTTTCTTCACCTCTATGTTTTGCAGTTCTTCTAACATAATCGGCATGCACAGTTATGGGGAGTGTTGCGAATCCTTCTTCAAGTAACTCAATTGTTACTTCCTCTTTCACCCTGTCCATGTGAGTGATCTTGGCCTTGAGTCCTCGAAATGGTCCCGCTATCACTTCAACGAGATCTTCTTGATCTAAATCCTCTATTGCCGGTTTAGTAATTATGAATCGTTCTACGGCAGAAAGAGGAGCAGAACCTTTGGTCTTAGCTCTCGCATGTTTTATTCCTGACATAGCTTCATCAACAGTATGCGGTCCTGAAGCCTCGACAAATATGTATCCTTTAATGGTTTCAGAAACCATTACGGCAAACACAGGTAGCTTCTTCATTCCTGCTTTAGATGTTAATACCTCGGCAACCGTTCTTTCTTGACCGCCTGTTGTACGAATAGAGAATATCATTTTTAATCCTCTCAAAGATAATGGTTAGATGGCTCCTGATCCGAGGAATAGAAATAGGATTCTTACCATAAAGCCGATTCCTCCGATGATCGCGATTCCTAATAGTGAAACTCGAAGTAATAGCCAAACTTCTTCTCGAGAAGGTTTGGAGGATGCATGAATTAACCGCTTTGTGGATTCAATAAATTGACCTATGTTCAAATTTGATACCTACTGATTTATCCTAATCATATTCTATTTCGGGTTGAATTTTCATTAAATTTAAAGGAAGACAGATTAACTGCGACTGATAAACTTGTTTGTTATAGTAATACATAGAGCTAATGATTTGAAGTGCAGAAGCTTATACTAAATCCTCTCTATCTCTTTTCCTAGTTCTTCCAGTTTGGATATCAAAATCTTTCTGTTACTGGCTTTTAATCCCTTCCAGTCTATAATTGCTGTTTCGCAAGTTCCTTTAGTTTTTTGAAATGCTTGGGCAACTATCTCCGAGTCATAGTCTTCAAAAAAATAATCTGGTAATATGTGGCCTAGGGCAAATTGCCCGTTGAGCATTTCGGCAGTGTGCTTTGGTGAATAGTGACCTCCACCAAAACCAACTGCAGATGTGGATTTATCAGATTGAGTTACTGCTTTCCAGGCGGCTGAAGCTGCTGCTTCGCCAGCTAAGCAATTGTTCCAATTCTCAATTTTGCTTCCGATTTCTATAAACATAGCTGGTATACTGAATCTAGTAGGGCCGTGATGAGTCGCCTCCATTGATACAGAGAATTTGAGTCCTATCTTGTCGGCAGTTTCTCTTAATTCCTGCAAAGCTAATTTTTGTTTTTGAGGATCAGCAATTGCTAGTGTTCTAGGTTTTCCTCCGAAATCTGCAGTTGAACCAAGGTTGCCAGGAGTGTGCACTGTTAAAGATGCTCTTCCTGTCTGACTACTATGTCGTGATATACAGATTATCGTCTCAATTGGTTGATATATGTCAAGTTCTTTCAGTTCAAGGATATCTGACTCTGTTTCTAAAAGGTGGATTTGATTTTTTACAAAAATCCTTATTCCATTATTCTCTTCTTTGAATTTGAATCCAAAGTTGTTTATGAGTTTGTCAGCAATATTCATCCCAGCTAAATCATTTCTAGCTGCAACAATGAAGCCAGGCACCTTCTTCACTCTATCCAGTTATCAAAGAAGTGTATTTAACAGGCTTTTTGATGTATGCAGTCTATTCTCCGCTTGGTCCCATACCACAGAATTAGAACCGTCGATTACATCAGCTGTTACTTCTTCATCCCTATGACAGGGTAGTGGATGCATAAAGATAACTTTGCGTTTTGCAGAGTTCAATAATTCAGAATTGACCTGATAATATGGCATGAATTTTCTAAACCTTTTTTCCCTTTCAGTCTCTTGTCCCATGCTAACAAAAACATCTGTATAGACTATGTCTGCTTCAGATACGGCAAGTTTAGGAGTTCGTGTTATCTGAATAATTGAACCACTTTCTCTAGCATTTACTTTGGCTTTTTTCAGAAACTCAAGGTTTGGTTCATAATCCGAAGGGCAAGCTATTGATAGGTTTACTCCAACTTTTGAACAGCCTATTAGAAGTGAGTTGCAGATATTATTACCGTCCCCGATGTAAGCTAATTTTAGTCCCTTGAGTTTTCTTTTATTCTCCAAAATTGTCATGAGATCTGCTAAGATCTGAACTGGATGATTTAGATCGGATAGACCGTTAATTACTGGTACAGATGAGTGGTTTGCAAGCTCTTCTAAAGTCTGATGGATTTTAACTCTTGCGACAATGCCATTGACATATTTGCTTAGGATTTTAGCAGTATCAGTAAGGGTTTCGCCTCGACCAAGTTGGATCTCTGACCAGTTTAAATAGAGTGCGAATCCGCCGAGTTGGCGTATAGCCACTTCAAAAGACACTCTTCTCCGATCGATACGGTCACATGGCCGTAAGCGATGTTCGTGTAGAGGGCTTTTGAAATATCATGGCTATACTTTTGTTTTTGAGACGTTTCTGGGGTTTTTTTCTTTTCTTCAAGTCAATTGCATGTCTCAGGATCTGTAATATCTCATCTGACTCAAACTCCTGCAATGATAGGAAGTGTCGGCCTTTTAGTTGCATCTTTTCACCTGACAATAATGTTTAATTTGTAATACATAGTAACTCGGAAATACTGTCTAGGAAACAGACATTTAACTTGTTCTAATAATTTATTCTAATGTTAAGTGCGTGTTAGAGTTGATATTATCTTCCTTCAAATTCTACTCTGAGTGTCATGCCGCTAATCTCTTTAGCCAGCCTCTTGGCAATCTCGAAATCGACCGGTACATGTTTGGGCCTTCTGCCGTCTAGAATGACTTTGGTCTCTCTAGTATCATCGGGTAGCCATATTGTGTTTATGGTAAGAATAGAAATTGGACTGAATAGATCTTCGATAAGTTGGCGAGAATCACCACCATATCCCAAGATCTTGACTCTTTTTCTTGTCTCTTTACCAATTGCACGAACAATTTTCCCGCCAGAACTAAGCATTTTGCCTACGTCTTGCTTGCTTACTAGTATTGCGAGCACATCCCCAGATTCGAAAGCACGTTCGAAGGAAACATCCTGTAACATTGGAAATTGTTTTTCCAATTCGAATAGAATTCTAACAATTTTAAGGTCTAAATCTGTTATCTGACCTTTTCTTAACTTTTCTTCACATCTTGCGCAAAGAACACCGCTCTTTACACAGAAGTTGTCAAGTAGTGTCTTTACCAATATATCGTCCTCCAAAAAATGCTTAGAGATTTTAAATTATCTCTATGGCATCGAAATATGATGGCAGATTTGGCAGTCGTTATCGATTTTCCCCTATTACTTTTGATACGCTAAACTAGAATGAAAAATAAATGCGTTATGGTTTGTGCTCAAAAGAAATGAATGTATGGTAAAGATGCCAAAGTTGAGTTAAAAGGAATACTAAAGAGCTAATACTGTGGTTAGTTACGTCCAAAATAGAATATGCAAATCTTAAAATGAAAATATGGAATGTAAAGTCGAGGGATCAATGATGAACGATGACTTGGGGACTTGGCGTAGAACCCATTACACTAATATGATAAACCCCGATTTAGATGGCGCAAAGGTTACCTTGTTTGGCTGGGTTCAAGAAATACGTGATCTAGGGAATCTAATTTTCGTCAATTTAAGGGATAAAGAAGGAGTTATACAAATAACGGCGACAACTAAGAATACTGATGCTGAAGTCTTTGAGAAAATAAGGAAATTGGCTAGAGAATTTGTGATCGGAGTAAACGGACTGGTAAAAAAAAGAGATGAGGCTCCTCGTAGAGTAGAGATTTTACCCCAAGAAATTAAAATTCTTGCATTGGCTAATCATCCTCTACCTTTGGATCCTACTGGTAGAGTTCCAGCTGAGATCGATGTGAGGCTAGATGCTAGAATTCTAGATCTTCGGTGTCCTGAATCACAAGCAATTTTCAAGATTCGTCATGAAATTGTGTCAACCATTCGTCGAGTTCTTAGTGATACAGGCCACCTCGAAATTCACACACCGAGAATAATTGCTGCTGCTGCCGAAGGTGGAGCCTCTCTATTTCCGGTAGAGTATTTTGAAGAGACCGCATACCTAGCTCAGAGCCCGGAACTGTACAAAGAAGAATTGATTTCAGTCTTTGAGAAAGTCTATGAAATTGGTGGATTTTTTAGAGCTGAAGAATCTCATACAAGAAGGCATTTGAATGAATTTATCTCAGTCGACGTTGAGGAAGCCTTCGTAAACGTTAATGATGTTATGAGACTACAAGAAGAGCTCATATTTCACATATTGGAGGATATCAAGAACAAATGCGCATTACAACTTGATACATTAGGAGTAAAGATTCCCACAATTGAGTTACCTTTGAAGAGGTATACATACTCTCAGGTCATAGATCAATTGAAAAATAGTGATTTCAAGATTGAATGGGGAGAGGACCTTTCAACTCCTGCATGTAGAGTGCTGGGTGATATTCATCACAAAGAATTCTATTTTATTGATGAATGGCCGACAAAGACTAGGCCGTTCTATATCAAACCAAGGAGTGATAAGAATGAATTGTGCGAAGCATTCGATTTCATGTATGAATGGATTGAGATAACCTCAGGCGGGTCAAGAGTTGATGATCCAAATCAATTGATCAATAGGCTTAAAGAGCAAGGGCTAAATCCCGAAAATTTCGACTTCCATCTGAAAACGTATTACTACGGTATGCCTCCACATGCTGGATGGGGGATGGGTTTAGATAGGTTAGTTATGGCAATACTTGATAGAGATAATATTCGAGACGTTGTTCTCTTTCCAAGAGATAGAGTTAGATTGAAACCATAATATGGTAATCTGCCAAATCACTTTGCACCTAGCTCTCGTTTTTTCCATCTTAGATCTGAGCCGCGACATTTTCGACATCTGCTGGCTGCGGGTGAATTCTTAACTCCGCAATCTCTGCAGATCTTATAAAATAGTCTATGTTTCTGAGCCAGTTGTTTTTTTTCCATTTCTGTTATTGGCAAGTTAAGCACCTTTAAACAACAGATGCAACATATACGTGCAAATATGTTTTGTGCAATTTAATGAATTTGGCATAAGGATGTGAGAATGCTTAAAACGTTATTTAAGTTGCATTAACACACTGATTATTGTTATATTAACATAGCTGAGCTAAACTAGGGTATTGTTGGTCTATAGATTGAAATTGTATAGATTTCTTGCACTGATTCTAATAATGGTCGGTGGAATGAGCCTAATCTTTGGCATCCTATCAATCTATAGAACTATGAATGCTCTTATAGTAAATATGGAAATTGCAAGTAGCAGTGAATTGCAGTCCTTTTTTTATGTTGCAACACCTCAAGCAATCCTTTGGTCTATTGCATTCACAACTTTCTTTGCATCTGGAATACTCCTAGGGAGGTCTGGGTCTTCAGATCTCTCTGAATTAACATATCTCTCAAAGACATTGAAGATAGATAATGGCTCAAAAAATGAATTAGAGCCATTGACTAGAGGAGAGAAGCAAAGGAATTTGGTTGATGAAAGATTATTACAGATTAAGGAAGAAGTTCTAAAGGCTATTGAACGATTAGAGAGTCTGGAACAACAAAAGAAGCTTAAGAAAAATGTTTGAAATATCGTAAACTTGCTCTTTAGAAATACTGGAGGGAAAAAATACGATCATTCAATTACCTTATGGAAAAGAAAAACAAGTTGAGATCGAGATCCAGAAAGAGAATCTAAATTTTATAGCAGAAAAGGGGACCGTCTCAACTTCAAATGAATGCCAAGATATCATACAAACAAGTATCCGAAACCCTGTTGGTAGACCTCCAATAAGATCAATGGTAAAATCGAACGATAAAATAGTCATAATAGGTGATGATATAACAAGACCAACCCCCCAGAATATCATAATTCCAATCGTACTTGATGAATTGAATTCTGCGGGAGTTCCAGACAAGAATATCCACGTAATTGTTGGTCTAGGTACTCATAGAGATATGACTAAAACTGAATTCAGATTGAAATACGGTTCAGTGGAAGATAGGGTTGAGATAACCAATCATGACTATAGTGACAATTTAGTAAATGTTGGTAGCACATCTTCAGGGATTCCAATTGAGGTAAACAAGGATGTCTATGAGGCTACTATCAAGATTGGTATAGGTAATATCGTCCCTCACTGCTATGCCGGATGGGGAGGTGGTGGGAAGATAATTCAACCTGGAGTATGCGGTGAAAAAACTACTGGTATGACACATCTGATGGGCGGCAAGGTCAAACCTTACACAAAGATACTTGGAGAGGTTGATAATGATGTTAGGAAGGAAATTGAAACAGCTGCAGAACTAGTTGGCCTTGATTTTATTATTAATACTGTGATCGACAACAGAGAAAAAATCGTCAATGTAGTTTCAGGTGATCCTATCAGGGCTCTAAGGAATGGAGTTGACCATGCTAGAAAGATCTTCTGTCCCAAGATCCCAAGCTCTTCGGACATTATGGTTGTATCATGCTACCCTGCCGACATAGATTATTGGCAAACACTCAAACCTCTCACATATGCTAGCTCAGTAGTAAAACAAGGCGGAACAATCGTGTTATTATCACCTTGCCCAGATAGAGTATCACCGACACATTCAGATCTCCGAGATAAAGCTAAGATTGGTTATGAAGGTATTCTAGAATCAGTCTCCAATGGTGAATCAGAGGACATGGTGGCAGCTGGTGCTTTATTATTACATTCACAAATTTTAGAAAAGGTAGATGTAATATGCTTTTCAGATGGACTAAGAGAAAGCGATAAAGAAGCATTAGGTTTCTCTCATGCGAGTAGCCCTCAAGAGGCCTTAGAGATGGCAAAGGCGAAGTATAGAAGAATTTCAAAAATTGGAATACTAAAGTGTGGCGAGGTCCTTCCCAGCCTAAAATGAACATATTAAAACACAGGTAGACCTAGCTTAAAATTTCACATTTTCACTAAAAAAAGGCTAATATGCGAAAGCTTTACTTAAGGTAGCTTAAGAAGATAATAATCGAGTGGATAATGATTGACTTACGGGCAAGACCCATATTATGAGCCTCCAAGACGCGATGAAAAAGACAAGGAAGGCTCTCGAAGACAGATCTATGCTTTAGTAGGTTTATTCATGGTAAGCGTTCTTGTAATAGGGGTTGTATTAGCTATTCTATCTACTGGGATTGGTGGAGAAACCTTCTTCCAGACTGTAAAGATATTTGAACATAACCCAGTAACAAAAGGCGCTCTTGGAGAAGACATCGAGATTACTGCTAGAGTAAGCGGATTCCCAGAAAACGTTACCCTTTCTTACCAAGTAATACCAAATAATGCCACATCTGAAACTTTCCGCGACATTAAACCAGTAAACAAATTCATGCTTCTTATTACGTCCGGGGGAGACACATATTCCTATACAATAGATGGAGAAGAAATTCTCGGTGACGTGACTTATTTCATAGCGGCTGCAGACTCAGTTGGGAACTCAGAATCAACAGCAATCTTTGAGGTAGAGGTTGATGACTTTCTTGTTGAAGGTATGCCCAAATTAATGAGGGTTTATGTAAATAGGGACTCTAAAGCAACAGTAACTGTTAGATCCTTAAATGGATTTGACAAAGGAGTTCGTCTACGAGTAAAATCTCAGGGATTAGAGACGCTACCTGGGGGATTAATCGGAGAGTTCAATCCCGCCACCGTTACACCTTCTAAAGGTGGGACTGCAACATCAGAACTTACAATAAGAGCAACATCAGATGAATTCATTCCATCAGGTGTATACCATATATGGGTGGAAGGATTTGTCGGAACTCAAAGAGGAACTCTTTCTAGGAACTCTTCTGTGGCACGCCTAGAAATACCTGATTTTGATTTCACTATGTCTCCCACTCATCAACGTGTAGAAAGAGTTTTTCTTGGACAAGTTACATTCGAACAGATAACTCCCTATACAGTTACTGTTACAATGGATGAAGGTTTTGATGCAGATTTGGATTTCAGATTAGTTGGGCTTCCAACATTAGGAGTCTCGCACCGTTGGGTATTCCCTGATGGAATTATCAATGAAAGACCAGGAGTTCAGAATGTGGAGCTGCAAGTAATTACTACGCCTTCGGCGGAGCTTGGATTTTACACTCTGACTGTGTATGTGACGGGCGGGGGACGCGAAGAATTCGAACAAGTGAATTTTGATATAATCACTCAAAGTCAATTTCAATAGAGGAGAAAGTGGTCTCTTCTTTCTCTTTTATCGAAGTACTTACACTTGACGAGAAAAATATTATTAATTCACTATGTTTTGAGAAAGCAGATAACAGTCTTCGTAATGTTTGTTTTAAGTACACCACTTGAAACAACTCTGGAATGATTATGTCGAAACTAATCAGTTGGAATGAATGGATTGGATCTAAATATTACTCAAATAATCAAGTTTACAAATCGAATCAAATAAACCTCTTAAAGAATTCTAATTCAAAAACATGTCTTATCTGCAGAGGAGGAAAACTTCTTTGTGGAAAGATTAGATGTCCAGTTATTGCAAAAGCAGAAGCCCTGCTTAAATTAAAAACAACAGTTGACAATCAGTTAATACAAGGATCTACTCCTCCAGCAGTGTTTGTAGGACGCATAGGTTATCCAAAGATCAACATCGGACCAATGATCCCACCTTTCTTTGGTGATACCGAGATCCTTGACACACCAGAATTATGGATGGGGAAGAAAATTGAGGATATACTCGACTACAGGTTCTCTCTGATTAGAGGAAAAAGTCGGTCGGATATCTTCGAAGCGCAAAATCCGGGAAAGTTACTAGGTGAACTTCAAGAACTTGCGATGGGAAAACAACCAGTCGATACTGAAGCTACCTTCAAAAAAAAACCAAATAGCGTTCTAGCTTTAAATGAATATTCTCCACCATTTGGTCCTTCAGCTCCACTGAAAACATTCAAAACAGCTAACGTATCAGTTGATTCACGAATTGAAAAAAACTTTAATGATACAGATATGACAGCTTCCGATTCAATATATTCGCTCTATAATGCTGGAGTACTAATAACAAGAATACAACGAACTTTCAGCTTAGGAATGTTTGGGTTATCAAAAAGAAGGAAACTTGTGCCAACAAGATGGGGAATAACTGCCGTAGATTCAACTCTCTCTAAGAGACTTGTAAAAGAGGTCAAACAATTTCCAACAATAGATGAATATCAAGTCTTCACATTCACTAACATCGGGAATATCTATGCGGCAATATTCATCCCAGAAAGATGGAGTTTCGAATGGATAGAGGCTTGGTACCCGAAGACTTTTTGGAATCTGCTTGGGCAATCCCCTGAGTTGATGGGGGATTTTGAACCTTATGAGGGTAGAAGTACATATGCAAGTGTAGGTGGATGCTATTATTCAGCGAGATTAGCCCTTGCAGAGAAACTTAAGAAAGACCGTAGACAGGCCACTGGGCTTATCCTAAGAGAAATACATCCTGAATATACGCTGCCTGTAGGAGTCTGGAACGTAAGAGAGAGTATAAGAGCGCTTCTGAAAACTAAACCGATGAAATTTGATACGTTCCCCAAGGCAATGTCCCACGCTTTAAAAGAGCTTACTATTCCTGCAAATGACTGGGCTGGCAATAGTAAGATAATGAGAGACGCATTATTTCAAAAGAAAATATCTCAATATTTCCATAGAAGTAAAAATGAAATATCTTGATACTATTCGATTCTTTGAGAATAAGTATCCTAAACTTTTTATCAAAATACTAATAGTCAATCGTGGTTAAGATGGGTGTCGACTTTGGGGGATTAATTGAAAAAAGAAAGATCAACCTTGAAGATCTTCAAGGCAAATCTTTGGTCGTAGACGGATATAATGCATTATATCAATTCTTAGCTATAATAAGAGGAAAAATGGGAGAACCCCTCACTGATAGAAGTGGCAGAGTTACAAGTCATCTCAGTGGATTATTTTACAGAACTGCGAACATGATGGAAAGAGGGATTCAATTAGCATATGTTTTTGACGGTCAACCCCCAGCAATGAAAGAGATCGAAATAAAACGCAGAATGAAAATTAAGGAAGATGCGTTAATTCAATATGATGATGCGATTAAAAGAGGAGCCCTTGACGAAGCAAAAAAATTTGCGCAAATGACCTCCAAATTAAAGGATGATATGGTGGAAGACGCCAAAACACTGCTTAATTTGCTGGGTATACCGTGGATACAAGCTCCATCAGAAGGTGAGGCGCAAGCTTCTCATGTAGTTTGTAAAAATGATTCATGGGCCGTTGTGAGTCAAGATTACGATTCTTTTTTATTCGGTGCAACAAGATTGGTGAGGAATCTCAATATTACGGGAAGAAGAAAGTTACCTGGAAAAAACGTCTATGTGGAAATTGAGCCCGAGATAGTTGAGTTAAGAAAAATTATAGATGATCTCAAACTAACTCGAGAACAGCTAATCGATCTGGCAATACTCCTTGGTACAGACTATAATCCAGGAGGATTCAAAGGCGTTGGTCCCAAAACTGCTCTCAAACTTATAAGAGAACATGGGGATTTATTGAAAGCTGTTGAGACTATGAAAGAAAGTCCGAATATTGATGATTTATTTAAGATTCGAGAGTTATTCTTGAATCCTAAAGTAACTGATGATTATGAACTGAAATGGCGAAAACCTGATCCAGAAGCAATAGTGGCATTTCTAGTAAATGATAGAGATTTTTCTGAGGTGAGAGTAAGAAGTGCTATTGAACGAGTCTCAAGAGGTTGGGAGAAGAGTAGTGGAGCCACCCTTGAAAGTTTCTTTGGAAGTTAATCCATTATTTTCTTAAATTTATTCGCAATCTCTCAATAGTAATATTCATTCTGCCTAGAAGATCTTCATTGGCTATCACTGTGTTAATCAATTTTTTTATCTCAGCACATTGATTCGCATACATTGAGGCAAGATTATCATCTTTTGACATCTGTGCTTTAATGCATTTTTCGAAAGCTTCTTTTTCTTTTCTTTTGAGATTGATTAACATTTCTTCGAGTTTTGACTCTTCTGATGAAATATCTTTTTGGATATCCCAGGGCTCGTCTTTGAATTTAGTTATGGCGGGAAAGTATCTAGATGTGATCTTGTTCGTCTTTTCAAGTTTAGCAAGAATTAATTTTACGCTTCGACGAGTCCAACCTAACTTTTTGGAAATCTCTTCTATGCTCAGACCTGGATTTTTAGAAATAAACTGAATAAGTTCAGTTGATTTTGTTTTACGTCGACTTTTTGGCATGCTTAATCTTCCCATATTATGTTGTATGCCTTCATTTCCAACCTGCCTTTCCTCTCATTGGAACAAACGCAACGCCACCAAGTTCTTCTTTAGCTATGTTTCCATCAGCAAGTTTTCTGATCCTCAGGAGTTGTTGGAACTGATATATGCCGCCAAC
>DAOUZW010000133.1 GCA_030671315.1 Candidatus Bathyarchaeota archaeon | reverse complement strand
TTTATTCCTAGCTTCTTCACTGCTTCAGCTAATCGTTCTGGCTCTTGTGGATCTAACGGTTTGCCAATTCTTGAGCTCTCGACTGCACAAAAGCGACAGGATCTAGTACAGACATGACCTAAAATCATGAACGTTGTCGTTTTTCTGCTCCAACAATCTGCTGAATTTGGGCAATTTGCTTCTTCACAGACTGAGTGAAGTCCATATGCTCGAAGGTTTTTTGCAATTTCAAAAAAATCTTCAGACTTCTGAATGCCAACTCTTAGCCAATCAGGCTTTCGAATCTGCAAAGAGTTTTTTCTTGGTGTAGATTTTTGAATATTTGTCAACGTTCTCTGCTTCAATTAAGAATACTCGCATAATATGCAAAGAAATGAGTTTTTCTTACTCTTTAGCTGGCTCCAACTTCGATGTAATATAGGTTGCAGGTCGACCTTTTTTCAATTTTGATAACTTTGATACGAGAGAAATTCCAGGTTTTACATCATTTAGCGGTTTAGATTCAATTACTCCCGCATCAATCGCACTTTGAAATACCTCCTCTCCGAAACTTGAACGAACGAGCACTGTTGTCCAACCTTTTGGTGAACCTACTGCTCCAATTGATAAATCAGATAATTCGGCACTAAAGTCTTGGCAATTCTTACATGCTGGAAGCTCATATGGTTTCAAATCTTTTACTGGCAAATCCATTAAAACCTTCTCACCAGCAAACAGATTAAATCGATTATTCTTTATGTCAACTTTTTCTACTTGCTCTAAAGAGATCTTATTCTTTGTCTGAACAAATTCTTGGAATAATTGATTGTATTTGAAACTGTCAAAACAGAATAAACCAATTGCAAGCTTAACAGGTTCCCCAAGTTTTTTACGACCCAGAGGGGACGTAGCAAGACGTCTCAAACCTTGAATTTGACAAGGAACTCCAACAAATCCAAGATTTGCATCGGGATAAGCAGCTACAGCGTCTCCAACACCACTAACAGGGGCCCCTACAGAATATTTTGATCTTGCAGTCTTCAACAGATCATTTGAGTTATTTGAAACACATGGTTTTGGTCTCCAGTAATCTTTCTCATCCATCCCCGTTGTAATTGCATAATCAATATATCCTTTTGACACTGCATGCGATAGTATACTGGTTGTCGCTCCACTATCTTGTGCACCCATCCTAATTTTTGGATCCGTTGATCTTACAGAATATGTTTCACGGAAAATTCCCATATATATTTCGTCATCACTTCTCATTCTGCCGTAGAGATATTCCTCAATATCATCTATTGGCAATTCGATTCTTGGACAGCTATTATAACATAAACCGCAGAGTACGCACATTCCCTTAATCGTTGGTTTTTCATCTTCCGTGGGGAATAATACATTTACAGGACATGCGGCTATACATGTTCCACAGAACATGCAGAGATCAGTATTTACAACTTCTTTGAGGAGAGTTCCCCAGATTTTAAGTTGAGGCTTTGCCAATTCTGTAAACACCTTTTTCTAAGTTAGTCTAAATCAAAGATTTATAGAGTGAGACACTATTCAACCCCTTAAAGTTTGTGAACATTAAAAAGTAGCCAAAGTGAAGGTAAATCAGCTTAAATTTAATTGATTCCTCCAAATAGGAAGGCTTTAACGGACTCAAGATATGGTTGGGCGGAATATTTGACAAATGATGAGATGACTGTTACACCGTGGGAAGTTTCAGGAGAAATCAACTATTCTAAATTGATCAAACAATTCGGCACTCAACCTTTGGACAATGAACTTCTTAAAAGAATAAAAAAACATACTGGAGAACTTCATGTCCAATTGAGAAGAGGAATCTTTTTCTCACATAGAGATTTTAATTGGCTGTTAGATCGATATGAGTCTGGTGAGAAATTTATTCTCTATACTGGCAGAGGCCCCTCAGGAAATGTTCACTTGGGTCATGTGATACCTTGGCTGTTCACCAAACACCTTCAAGATACCTTTAAAGCAAGACTCTATTTCCAACTCACCGATGATGAGAAATTCCTTATGAGCCAGAATTTATCTCTTAAAGATACACTTCGACTTACCTACGATAATGCCCTTGATGTCTTGGCTTCTGGATTTGACGTTAAAAATACCTTTTTAATATCTGATGTTAAAAACTCTCAGACCCTTTACAAAATAGCAGTTGAAGTTGCAAAACATGTAACATACTCTACGGCCAAAGCGGTTTTCGGTTTTAAAGAGAGCAGTAACATAGGAATCTTATTCTTTCCAGCTATGCAGGCAGCACCCTGTTTCTTGGAGTCAGCAATAGTAGGAAAAAAGGTTCCATGTCTCATTCCAGCAGCCATAGATCAGGATCCGTACTGGAGAATAGCAAGAGATACTGCTCCAAAATTAAATTATTACAAACCTACTCAGATACATTGTAAGTTTCTTCCAGGACTTGGAAAAGGTGGAAAAATGTCATCTTCTATACCTGAGACATGCATCTTCACAACCGATAAACCAAAAGTTGCTGAGAAGAAAATTATGAGTGCTTTTACTGGAGGGAAAGCAACAATACAGGAACAGAGAAAGCTAGGTGCAGATCCATACATTTGCCCAATATATCATTACGAACGTTTTCTTTTCGAACCTGACGATGGAAAACTTGCTGAATTAGAGAGAAGATGTAAGAGCGGTGAACTATTGTGTGGAGAACACAAGTCATCATTAGCCCCGAAAGTAGTGAAATTTCTAAAAGATCACCAGGAAAAAAGAGAAAAAGCAAAAGACGTTGTGTCAGATTGCTTTATCAATTCTTGTGATGAAAAACTCCAGAAAGCGTTAGGGTTAGAAAGATTTTGATTTTTCACTTTACTTCAATTGATCTTTAATCCATTCTAATACCATCAATCTCTGATTTGCATATTGGACATTTTGAATCCTCAACCCTATTACGTAATATTTCATATCCATATCGACGAATCAACTTTTCACCGCATTTATAGCAATATGTGTCTTCACCACCTTCAGCCGGAACATTTCCCATGTACACGTATCTTAGACCTTCCTCAATTCCAATATCTCTAGCTAGTTGAAGAATCTGGGCTGGGGTTCTAGACAAATTTAAAAGTTCATGCATTGGAGAAAACGCGGAGACATGCCAAGGGATCTCCTCACCTACGCCTCTTATGAATTTTGCAATACTTCGAAGGTCTTCCTCGGAATCATTAAGTGTTGCAATTATTAGTGTTGTTATTTCGATCCATATTCCCAACTTTTTATACAATCTGATGTTATCAAGAACAGGTTCTAATCTGGCTCCACAATTTTTCTTATAGAAATCATCAGAGAAGCTTTTCAAATCAATATTTGCCGCATCTAAATAAGGCTCGATCGCCATTAAGGGTTCTTCAGAAATATATCCGTTGGTTACAAAAATATTTTTTATACCTTCATTATTCGCAAGACGAGCTGTATCATAAGCGTATTCGAAAAATATTGTAGGTTCAGTGTAAGTGTAGGCGATACTTTTACAATTATATCGTTTAGTTGCTGATACGACTTCTTCAGGAGGAAGTTCTTCTCCAACTATCCGTCCATATTCTTTTGGTAATTGTGAGATCTCGAAATTTTGACAGTTCTTACATCTGAAGTTACATCCAACAGTTGATATTGAGTATGTAGAGGAACCTGGATGAAAGTGGAACAAAGGTTTCTTCTCAATCGGATCTACACTCGTTGCAGCCGCCTTCCCATAAACAAGAGTATATAATTTACCAGATTCATTAATTCTTACTCCACATAAGCCACGTTTACCTTCGAGAATAATACAGGATTGACGACAAAGTCCACATTTAATTGTGGAATTCTGAGTTTTCTCATAGAACATCGCTTCTTTTTTTTCTGAGTTCAACATGCTACTCATTTACGCCTTTCAGACTATTCATTAAGTATTATACAGAAGATGCCTAAGCATATTTGGATAGATTTTATATTTCCCGTTATTATTCTTGGACATCTATAGCCTGAACTGGACAAGCAGTGACGCAAGCCATACACAATATACAGTCATT
>DAOUZW010000080.1 GCA_030671315.1 Candidatus Bathyarchaeota archaeon | reverse complement strand
ACGAAATGAGAATACGTCTTAAATGCTGGATAAGCGTTTGCAGGAAGCATTTCACCATGAGTATATACATCTACTCCTGTGTCTTCAGTTTGTTTGAGTAATTCATCTAGATCTTTTAAACAGTGTCCGCTAATTAAAATTCCAGGATTCTCTCTTACTCCAATGTTGACAGTAGTTGGCTCAGGATTACCATATGCTAATGTGTTGACTTTATCCAAGAAAGCTAGAGTTTTAACACCTATGTCACCACATTTCATAATGAGACCGATTAGTTCATCAATTGGCAGATCCACAGTTGTTGAAACTAGAGCTTCTTGAATGAAATTGGTAATTTCAATGTCTTCTTCTCCAAGAACAGATGCGTGATGACAATAGGCTGCAATACCTTTGAGCCCATATATCAATAGTTCTCTTAATGACCTAACATCTTCATTTTCAGTATTCAACACGCCTACTTTTTCCGCTTTCTTCATAATCTCTTCTTCATCAGTGGAATACCACGTAACAGAATCATGTAAATTCTGAACAGAATATTCCTCTTTCAGTTCGTCTCTAATCTCCAAAGCCTTTAAGACTCTTTCCATAAAATATTGCTTATCAAAATTCGTATTTGTAATTGTAGAAAATAATCCGTCAATAATGAATTTGTCAACGATCCTGTTTGTATTACCAGATTCCCTAGTTTTAGTATTGCATATGGAGATTCCTTTTATGAGAAATCTTAGCATGTCCTGTAAGTTTGCAACTTCACCTTTCTTTCCACAAACACCTACTTTGGTGCAACCTTCTCCTCTTGCTGTTTCTTCACATTGATAACAAAACATTTCTTTTTTTCTCCTTATTGGGTAAGTAAATTAGTCTTTGGACAGTTACCATCTTCAGGACAATGATTCTGCGCATGGCTATCTAAAGTCTTGAAGAGCATGGTAACGGTATCACAGTTTATTTGATAGATCATTGATTTCCCCTGTCTTTTCGAGTTTATAAACCTGCAGTGTAATAAAGGTTTGAGGTTATGGGAGATCATGCTCTGTTCTTGTTTTAAGGTTTGAGTAAGTTGCTTCACATTCATGTCTGATTCACTCAACTTCTCTAAGATTGCAAGTCTAGTTGGATTAGCCAGTGTTGAAAAGAAACTATAGCAAGCTTTCGAGAGTTTCCTTTTCATCAACCAACACCACATATGAATTATATTTCATACGAAAAATTATGCATATATAAGGTTTATGTATCAAATTAACGAATAATCACACTACACAAGAAGAATGACTAATATTCTAAATTTCAAAAAAAGCGCATTACTAAATCTAAGGAAATGATGTAAACATCATATGAACCTTAAAATATTTTATAATAACACTCCGACATATATTTAGTTAATTAGAGGTATTTTTTTGGTTCAATTCAATGGTATTAATCATCTTGCAATGGTAACGGGTGATATGGATCGTACTATTCGTTTTTGGAGAGATTTACTGGGAATGCGATTGGTTGCAGGTCTAGGTGGACCTGGATATCGACACTACTTTTTCCAACTTTCAGATACTGATTTGGTTGCATTTTTTGAATGGACAGATATAAAACCAATGCCAGAAAAAGACCAAGGAAAACCCGTTAAGGGATCATTTATTTTTGACCATGTCTCTTTTGGAGTCGAAACAGAAGAGGAATTATGGGAGTTAAAAGAAAAGCTTGATGTTGCTGGTTTTGAGGTTTCAGACGTTATTGATCACGGATTTATTCACTCAATTTATTCCTTCGACCCTAATGGTATCCCCATTGAATTCAGTGTCAATGTTCAAGGAAGGGATATACGAAGAAATCCAACTATGATAGATACAAATCCATCGACGGTCACACTAGAAGGGTCAGAACCGATCTCTGATAAATGGCCTAAAGTTATGACACATATACATAACTCAATGAGAATTGTTTACCCCGGTGCAGGCAGCGAACTTTTTCATGGAACAAAGAAAAAAGGGTAAAATATTTTTTCAAATAATGATTGAAAATATTTTTTATTAAAGGTTTCTTCGTTTATGAAAGATTTCTTATCCATCATAATTCATAATATGTTTCTTATAAAACGTGAAGTTTTTATTTATTGTAGTTGTATTATTTTTTAGTGTTTTTATGAGTAAAGTGAAGAAGCGTTCAACGTTACGATCAAAAAGATGGGTAAGAAAAAGTAATGGTAGACTGGAACTTTACAATAGGTCGAAACTTCGTTCGAGCATTTTGAAAGCAGGAGCTACTCGAAAACAGGCTCGAGAAGTCACGACCTCAATTACAAAAAGCGTACGTACGGGTAATTTGTGCAAAGATATTAACGGGAAAAAAGAAGTTTCATCTGTAAATCTTTCAAATAGTATCATCTCCGAATTACAAAAAATTAATTCTAATGCTACCACAAGTTATTCTAATTTTAGAAAGTTGAAAAGAAGAACTCCTACTACGGGTGTGCGATTTAGAACTCCCACTCAAACAAATGTACAGAAGATATCGCTTAATGAATCAAAACGTCTCGCTTACACCAATAGAGTGAGTTCTCTGTCGTCTGAGATCTCATCTATTAACTCTCAAACCAAAAATGTTATCCAAAGAATTGATAATTTCAATGAACGAGTTCATAACTTATCCCCCCGAATTACTCGTATCCGAGAAGGGAACTATCGAGTTTTAACACATTTAGAGAAGGATCAAATCTCACTCTCAGAAAAATGGACTCAACTAAGTCCAGACCTTAGAACGACGATTAATCAAAAGAGTGGAATAGTAGAATCTCAGACACGGAATCTTCAACAAGTCCTCGCAAATAATCAGAGTCGGCTTGACTATAATCTTGGAAACTTACAAGTAATCGATTCCAATCTCTCAGAATTACGTCTTACCTTATCAGAAATACAGGGATATGTAACAAGCTCGCTTACTCCTTTAGAGAAAAACTATCAAAAAATTGAAATGGATCTTAAAAAAGCAGAAAGAACAGTGACTCTAATTTCCCAAGCATCCTTTCCTTGGATAGAAGGGGAAACCCCGATAATATCTACCAACGCTAAAGATCTAATTAACAATTCAGACGGTATTATCACATTAACAAATTTCAACTTCATTTTTGAGCGTAAAAAAGAGATTGTGCTAAAAAAAAGGTTCTTTATTGTCACTGAGAAAAAAATCGTACGAGAAGTTGCTATTCATAAACCTATTGGAATGGTCACTCAAATGAGCAAAGGCAGAGTTGGATTGCTAAAAGGTTCAGGATTATTCGTTGAATTTGCACCTGAAAGTGGAATCCAGGAGATGAAGCTTGACACAAAAGGAAATGAGGCAGATTGGATAATTCAAAGCTATAATTATATTGTTTCAGGTCAAGCAGACCAGGAATTAATCGCAGTCACTCCAAAAACTGAATCAGATAAAGATACTCCGCAACTACTTATCTGCCAAATATGTGGCGCTCCCTATAATGAAAAGATATATCGAGGACAGATATCTGTAAACTGTAAATATTGTAAAGCTATCATAACGCTTCAATAGTAAGTAACAAAAATATGAAATAGTTAAAGAAATACGTATAAATAGCTGAAAATAGATAATAAATTAAATATATAACTTTTTGAGGAGATAAAATATGGCAGAACATGATACAATTAAGACCGTGAAGTCACAACAGGGGCTCCTGGATAAAATTCAGAATTTCTTTTTAGGTGGATTTGCGACAAAAGAAGATTTACGTGAACTTGACAAGAAAATGCGCGATACACAATACCAAACCTTAAGCGACATGCGTCACACATGGGAAGAAATCTACCTGAATGTCTTAGATGCTAACGTAAAAGTGTCTAAACGTGATCTCAAGAGAGTGCTCCAGAAATTAGATCGAGTTATGGCTAAGATCCGTCGTGCAGATTACGGATACGCAGGATTATGGAACCGAAAAGGCCAGATCAACGAAAACGAACTTGCACGAGTCTTCAACTTTGATAAGACCATAACCGGTGACATAGAGATTATGGAAACAGCTGTCAAAAACATTAACCAGGTCGTAGAGGATGAAAACTGGACAGAAGCAAGAGAAAATGTTAAACACATCAAAAAGTTAATTTATGAATTAGAAGATAAATGGAATGAACGGGAAAACCTATTCCGTCCTCTTATGTAAAAAGGTGAAAAATAAATGCCAATAATTGAAAGAGTAGCATGGGATGACGCACGACCAACTGATATTGCGCGTCGATTTCCCAACTTATCACTAAAATTTGGGAGCCAAGTAATCGTTATGGAAAACCAGTGGGCAGTTTTCTTTCGAGACGGCAAAGCATACGATGTCTTCGGACCTGGAAGACACACAATCACAAGTGCAAACATCCCATTATTAACAAGTCTAGTCCGCACGTTAGGCATCATTGGAGATATTTTTGACTGCCAAGTCATCTTCGTTAACAATAGCCAAATTCGAGGAAACTTTGGTGGACAAGCATATTCCGCACCAAGTGGTCCAATAGCCTACCAAGCTGAAATGGGATTTCACGGATATTTACTCTATCAAGTTGAAGACCCAAAACTCTTTGTCATCGAATTCTTTGGAAACCGTAATGTAAGCTCAACACTAGATATTGAAAAATACATCCGAGGCTTTGTAAATGAGCGTGTCATTGACGAGATGGGTCACCATGACATCTCTTCAATCGTTAAAAACCTCGATGAAACAACCGATAAAATTAGTCTTATCATTAGTGATGAAACTGGTCGAATTGGGATTAAAGTAATTGATTGCGTTTTTGAAGGTGTGAAAATTCCTGAAGAAGCCAGACGTTTTGCATCAGGAATAGGACAACAAGCCATGATGATGCAGTACATGAAAGAAACAGCATCAGAACTTCCCCCAGGCGGAGGAGCAGCGGGTGCTGGACTTGGAGCAGGAATTGGCCTTGCAATGGGTACACAACTTGCAGAGTCCATGAAACAATCAACAACTCAAGCTTCCCAACCACCCCAAAAATTGATTATATGTTCAAAGTGTGGATCACAAAATACAGCTACAACCAAATTCTGCGGGAACTGTGGGGCCAGTCTTACGCCTGTACCTACCATTGCTTGCTCAAAATGTGGTGCTCAAATGCCAAACACAATGAAATTCTGTGGGAACTGTGGATCACCCTTAAAACCTGTATCATTGAACTGCACCAAATGCGGCCAAGCTAATCCACCTGGTACCAAATTCTGTGGGAACTGTGGAACAAAAATTACCTAAACTTTATCTAACTATAGTAGATACCATTGTCGTCCATTAGATAGAAAAGAAGAGCAATATCGTAATTACTTTCTCCATGAACAAAAACTATCCCTTCCTTTTTTTCCACTAATTTTGTAAATCATTCCAGATTATTCACAATCTCTGATGAGTAATATCAGCTAACAGTTAATGTTTAGCTTTCTTGCTAATTGTTTTAAATCTTCTTTGCTCATCCATTCGGTTTTTAGGTATTCAAGTATTTCTTTATCATCCATTCCAAGTCTTTTTGCTTCTTCAACCGCGTAACGGTACGCTTCAATCTCGGTGGGTCGCTCAACATACTTATAATTTTCGTCAAAGAGCTCCTTCCCCTCCATGAATTGTTTAATATGTGTAAGTTCATGAATAACATCTAGATATATGTCAAATCTGTTACCATTTTTTAAGTAACGAGAATTAACTATAAGATGTCCAGTAGATCCATTCACCCACATATATCCTCCTATCCAAGTGAATTCAACTTTGAGACTGCGTAATACTTCTTCAGTTTTTTCACCGAATATCCTTCTGACGATTTTAACTTTTTCAAAATCTTTAAAATAATCAGTAAATGAATTTGTTGGACCTGATATTTTCATTATTATTTTTTCTAGGTTTAGGATTCTAATTAGGCTATAAATTTTGGTGATTAATATTTCAGGCCAGTTGATAATCTG
>DAOUZW010000066.1 GCA_030671315.1 Candidatus Bathyarchaeota archaeon | reverse complement strand
AGTCTCGGATTTCTTACAGTAATTGGTATACTCGGCCTTCCTGCTGATACGGCTACAACAGGATATCTGCATGCAATGGTTGAAATAATGATTCTTACTTATAGCATCAATCTTTTCACAGGTTTATCAGGATATGCTAATTTCGGACACGTCGTCTTTTACGGAATAGGTGCATACACAGTTTCCGTTGTTGCAGTAAATTTAGCGGCAATGGGTTTTGCTCTTCCCACATTCATGTATATTATTTTTGCAGGTCTTTTCGCCGCAGCGTTTGCTCTTGTTATTGGCTATCCTGTGTTGAGGTTAAGAGGCGATTACTTCGCGATAGCAACATTAGGAATAAATGAAGCTGTACGTGTGACCATATGTAACACGCCACAATTAGGCGAAGGAAGAGGAATATACATTCTTGGACTAGTTCCAACTTATGATATTAAAGCACTATATCTCCAGCTTTTGGTTATTGCATTCGCGGTCGTGATAACGACTTATATTGTGTTGAAAACAAAATTGGGCTATGGATTACGCGCTATTAAAGATGATGAAGATGTCGCAGAGATGATGGGAGTCAACACTGCAAGATACAAACGATTGGCGTATGCTCTTGGAGCTTTCTTTGCGGGCCTAGCAGGAGGAGTAGTGACTTTGCAGTTTGCATGTTCATTCCCCGAATACTTCTTCATAGGAAGATCTGTCGACATGTTCGTTGCAATGGTTCTAGGAGGTACTGGAACAGTTATAGGTCCCATGATAGGGGCTACATTATACTGGATGGTAAAAGATCATTTGCTGATAACTTTCCCATACTTCCACCTCATAATATTCGGAACAATTCTGATAATTCTAGTTCTATTCTTCCCAAGAGGAATAGTCGGATTGCTGAATAGATTTCTGAAAAAGAAGGGAAGGGTGCTTGAATAGTTGAGTCAAGAAAATATAATGACTATTAACAATGTTACAAAGAAGTTTGGAGGTCTCCGAGCGCTCAATAAAGTAAATGTTGAAGTCAAGAAAGGTGAGATATTAGGTCTCATCGGTCCCAACGGTTCAGGAAAGACAACCCTGTTCAACGTTATATCCGGTGTCTATCCGGCTACTGAAGGTACTATTGAATTTAAAGGAGAGAATATTACAAATCTCTCACCCCACAAGATCGCTCGAAAAGGTATTGGTAGAACTTTCCAAATAGTCCGACCATTCGGTGAAATGACTGTACTTGAAAATGTTCTAGTCAGTGGGCTTTTTAGTGGAAAAATGGGAAGAGAACAATGTCGCCAGATTCTGAAAACAACCAGACTTATTGAAAGAGAGGATGACCTAGCAGAAATGCTAAACTTGGCAGAAAAGAGGAGACTTGAAATTGCCCGTGCTCTGGCTCTAAGTCCGGATATGCTTCTTTTAGACGAAACCATGGCAGGCCTAACACATACGGAAGTAGATGAATCCTTAAAGATGATCAGCGGGATCAGAAGCGAATTTGGATTGACAATAATTCTTGTTGAACACGTGATGAGGGCGATAATGGCCGTTTCAGAAAGGATTGTAGTCCTGAGTGAGGGCAAGAAAATAGCTGAAGGTTCTCCAAAAGAAGTTTCAGAAAATGAAGAGGTATTAACTGCTTATCTAGGGAGAAGAGCGTGAGTTAGATGGCCTTACTTGAAGTTAAAGATCTGAATACAGGATATGGGCCGATTCAGGCACTATGGTCTGTCTCACTTAATGTCGAAAATAAAGGGATCACAACACTGCTTGGCGCTAATGGAGCTGGAAAATCAACGTTCCTTCACTCCATTGTAGGTCTTCAAAAGATATGGTCTGGAGACATAATATTCGATAATAAGAGTATAACAAAGATCAAAGCAAACAAGAGAACCGATCAAGGAATCTCCTTGGTTCCTGAAGGCAGACGTATATTCTTTGACATGTCAGTGAAAGAGAATCTTATAATGGGTGCTTATGCGCCAAACGCCAGAGAAAAAATGGATGACTCATTTGAAGAAGTTTATGCGATGTTTCCAGTTCTTAAAGAGCGTACCGAACAGAGAGCAGGTACCCTAAGCGGCGGAGAGCAACAAATGCTGGCTATCGCAAGAGCGCTAATGTCAAGACCTAAACTCTTAATGTTGGATGAAGTATCAACAGGACTTAGTCCTGTTCTCACAAACATGGTTATGGATACTTTGACTAAACTAGGCGAAAATCTGCCAATTCTTGTTGTGGAACAATCAGTTGAAAAAGCATTGGAGATTTCACATACAGCTTATGTCTTAGAAAATGGAAAAATCGTAATGCAAGGCAAAAGTGATGAACTAAAACGAGACGAAAATCTTAGAAAGGCCTACATGGGAATCTGAGAAATCAAAAACGTCCTACACTTATATTATTTCTATTTTTTCGATAAAAATCAGTATGTATAATGATAAATAAAAAAAAGGGAAAATTTTTAGATCTGTTCAAAGTCGAGTTTTGTTGGTATCTCTGTTTCGTCATCGTATTTTCGGACTATGTTTAGACCCTTGATCTCAAGGATAGTTAGATCCATTGTGGCAAGTATGCGGTTCTGTCCTTTTTCCACTCCAAAATCGCCGCCAAGCATATAATCTGGTTTTGACTTCCCATCTTCAACTTTTGTCTTGTTGAAAAGTCCGTGGAAATGTATTTTTCTTGATCCATCTTCGCCTTTTGTGATGATTCCCGTTCCACCACAGAACTCGATTGGTCCAGCAAGTTTGTATGGTTCACCATATCCAGATCCCAATTTCAGTTTATCATTGGGAATCAGGAATTTGAATACGGCTTGTCGTAGACTTCCAATACATTGGCATATGACGCCGTTTTCGATTTTGTAGTCATCACAGATCTTGCTTATGCCTTCGTATAGGTCAGTTCCCGGTAATATACGGCCTACTATTATTCTTCCTAATTGTGCCTCTCCGGCTGCATAGCGAACTTCTTCACTCATTATATTCACCTTATAGTTGCTATAGAACCTGCAATCTACCTTTTAATTATTTATCTCTAGAGATTTTAAGATAGAAAAAGTAAATTCAAGCATGTTATTAGGACCAATCTTAGATTAATCTCTGTAGTTAGAAAAAAATTACGTGCCGAAAGGTTTTGGCGCCGCCGGAAGGATTCGAACCTTCGACCAACGGGTTGCCGCATTTTTTAGAAAGAATTTAACAGCTTCAGCCTCAACTTTCATTGAAGTTGAGTCCGCTGCTCTACCACTGAGCTTACGCCTACGAATATCTTCGTAAACGGCGGCACATTTTCGACGGCTTTGTAGCATCAAAATTTAGGTGATATATTAAAGGTATTTGGTTGCTTGAAAGAACACGTTTTTAGCTTAAACTTCTAAGCACTTTAAAGAGAAGAAATGTTTTATAATCTTTCAAGATTCTTGGATAACCCTGTGGGCCCGTAGCTCAGTCTGGTCTGGCATCAGAAGATGCTCCACAGAAAGAGCGGCAGAACATCTTGTCGAAGCTCATAAGAATCTGAGTGACCTGATGGTCATGGGTTCAAATCCCACCGGGCCCACCAAATGACAAAAGAGTACTCACAACAAGTACGTTTCCGGTAAGTTGTTGGTAGCTTATCCTTAAACTTACAAGATGGTAGATAGAAAGTGTTGATATTATCGCGTAGATGGATTATCTTTCTTACTGCATCGATGCTTTACTTTGTAGGCTATTTTCATAGAGTTTCGATTACAGTAATCGTTGAAGATTTAATGAAAGAATTCTCTGCAAGTGCAACGTCTCTAGGAATTTTCTCGTCTTTTTATTTTTATTCATATGCTTTAATGCAAATTCCTGCTGGTTTATTGATCGATAAATTAGGATCTAGAAAAACTCTAACAATATTCTGTTTCGTGGCTTCGATTGGTACTTTGATATTTTCTCTTTCTCCAAGTTTATCTTATGCGACTTTCAGTAGATTAATAATAGGATTTGGTGTTTCCGTAGCTTTTCTTAGTACTGCGAAACTTATAGCATCTTGGTTCAATGCTCGGAGTTTTGCGAGTCTTATTGGAATTCTAGTTGCGATGGGTAATGTTGGAGCCCTTTTAGCTTCAGCTCCCCTTGCGTTAATGGTCATAGGATTAGGATGGAGGTTATCATTCTTCTCAATAGCATTCGCAACTTTTGCACTTACGGGTCTCATTTGGTTTGTTGTTAAAGATCCTCCAATGGCGAATGAAAATAATTCAAATGAGCTGGATTCGAACTCATCATATAAAGATCGAAAAGACAGGAATATGTTTTCAGGAGTATTACAGTCAATTAAGACGAAAGATTTCTGGCTTATTGCTTTTCCTCCACTTTTCTTTTTCGGCTCATTTATCAGTTTGCAAGGTCTCTGGGGTGTACCATTTGTCATGCAGATATTTGCTCTGAGCAAGGTTGAAGCAAGCATCATTGTCATGATGATGTCCATTGGGTTCTCTATTGGAGCGCTATTCTGGGGAATAGTATCAGATAGATTGCCTGTCTCAAGGAAGAATATCTATCTATTTGGTTTAATTCTCTATGTTTCTGCATGGTTATGCCTAACGCTGTTTAGATATGTTCCAATAAGTCCATGGTTACATGCCTTGTTTTTCTTTCTAGGATTTTTCTTCGGTGTAATTCCGATCAGTGTTGCAATGGTAAAATCACTCTTCCCTTTGAAGATAATGGGCGCGGCGACAGGTACTGCAAATGCCTTGCCATTCGTAGGGGGGGCTTTGTACCCGCTGTTATTCGGTTATATTCTCGATGTATTTGGATTGGAGAGGATAGAGGAAGGCGTAAGGGTATACTCTTCGGCATCATACGAACTTGGTTTCATGGTTTGTTTATTCTCATTGATCTTTGCGACTGGGATGATTTTTTTCATAAAAAATAAAAAAAACTCTATACAATAGGTGAATCGTCATTTTATCAAGTATTTGAGATAGAACTCTTACCAAGTATACTTGGAAAGCGAATCTAGATTTATATTCTGGTGATGTATGACTTATTCTAATCGGTTGAGGTTAATTTCATGCCTGCAGAAATTACTGATGAAAAAGTTTTCATGAAAATATCAGAATCAGCTATCGAATGTCGTGTGAGAAGATCAGGTGAATCTGTAAAACTAAAACTCAGGACACCAAAAAAGCTCTATACGATGAAAGTAGTTGGAGCTAGAGCCGAAGAAATCATAAAAGGATTGGCTTGTGAGGTAGTGGAAGTATAGTAAGAATTCTACCCTCCGTGGGCAGTAGGTATAAGCGTTAGGGTATCCCCATCAAAGAGATCTGTATTAAGGCCTTTCAGAAGACCTATTTCGACTTCATTTATTAATATGATCATGTTAGGCCTTGAATTTTCGATAATATTCTCACTTAAGATCGATTTCATACGACTTGAATTGCCAGCTAGACTTTCCAATAATTCGCCAACATTTATTGATTCGGGAGTTTCGATTTCTTGTTGCTCTTTACCTGCAGCCCACTTCAGGGTACCCAGGAGTTTTATCTTGATTTTGCTCAATATCGTGCCCTACATGGTAACTTCTTGAATAAATTATGCGACCATATCCGTACTATTACTTGTTTTGAATATGTAGCATATACTAATTAGATTTCTCTAGATGAAATTGGAAAAGAAAAATAGGGAAATTTTCTGGAGGTTAGCGAGCGTTATCCTAGTTGCTCTGTGATAATCTCCAGTTGTATTTTATGAACTATATTTTAAAGAATTCATGGGCAATCGATAGTTTAACTGCTTTTAGAGAGAATAATCTCCATTGTCGAGACTGCCCTCGTACCGCCCTCTTCCATGGGTATTTCTTCGGTGTCAATATTTACCTTCTCGATTTTTAGATTCTCCATGAATCTTCGTCGTGTTATCTCAGCGACATCGACAGCGGTTGTTATGGCTTGCCCTCGAGCTTTGAGAGTGATTTCCTTTGTATCTCCGCTCCCAAAGAGGGTAATTACGGCCAAAACATAGTTCATAACTGGCTTTCGTCCTATGAATACTGTATTAGGTTCCTTTGACATTCTATTGTATTCTCCTTCACTGAATTTTTGGTAAAAACCCTATGGATTATGCTGGATATTTAAACACTTTTACAAATATGCATGCTTTTTAACGCACGCGCGAGCTTTTTTCCTCTTCTGGAGGAGCAACAGCGGCTGGGGCCATCATGTGCTGTTTCCGATGTGCCTCAACGCCTTTAAGCCCTGTCAAGTACCCAGCAATCTTGTTTCGCATTTTTTTAGTTCTTGTGTCGAGATATTGGTCAACTATTTGTTTGTTCTTCTCAAAGTCTAACGCTATCTCATCGTTGTGTAGCTGCATGAGTTCCTCTGCAGTCTTCTTAATGATGTATGATCTAACTTTACCCAATTATTCTCATCCAGTCTAATTCGATATTCGCATAAGAACACATATCAATGCTAAAAACATTTAGGGTCGCCATAATTCTAAGAATTTCGAGTTTTTCTGGTCTTAAGGCCATAGTTGAACACTAGATTTTAAGTCTATAG
>DAOUZW010000007.1 GCA_030671315.1 Candidatus Bathyarchaeota archaeon | reverse complement strand
TGATTGTTTTGAGTTTCTTCAGTCATCCTAATCGTCCTCTTTGATTACTCAATCGCAATATTTGTAACTATTAAACTTTAGCTACTATACTAATTAATTATCTGCGATAGAATAACTGGTTCTATACCTGAAATCAAAGTGTTTTACTTTACTCGTTAAGTACTGCCACAGCTCTGATCGGAGACCCTGTTCCTCCTCTAATTTTCAAGGGAAGACCGACATATATGAAACGTTTCCCAGCGACTTTGTCAAGATTTGCAAGATTCTCAGTGTTTAGGATACTCCTTTCCTTACATACGATGTGTCCTGGATAATATCGAGTCTCCATAGCTTGACTACTATCTATACTCGGCGCGTCTTCACCGATATTGACAACACCTTGTTCTCCGAGCCACTTTGCAGCTTCCATATCAAGACCAGTATATTTGAAGAGCCAATCCTTAGTACCATATTTTCTGTTGTAATGACCTGTATAAAGAAGGACAGTGTCTCCTTTCTTTATTGTGAGTTTATGTTTGTCAAGAGCTTCTTTGATGTCATTCAAAGTGATGAACTTGTCTGCAGGTACGTGAGAAACATCTAAACAAACGGCTTCAGTGTAGAACATCTCCAACGGAAGTTTGTCTATCGTTTTTCCTTCAGGATTGATGTGAAAAATGGAGTCAACATGAGTTGGACCATGATCACTCATGAGCAGCCCCATACTTGCATATGATCGGAATGGGTATTTGTCGGGAAATTTCGAACGAGTCTCTTCATGCGTATCATGGTACCAAAGAACAGTCTTCTGATGACCTGGATACACAGGCATTCCTTGATAGATTTCTTGTGAGAGATCTATTATCTTAACCAAATTAAACACCTAGACTGGTGATTCCAGGAATAAATTATTAAGATTTGTGCTAGTGAATGATTAACGCATGTTAGAGGTACAGCAGAAAACGTTTTTATCCATTCGTAAATGTAGCATTGCAGAAAGAGTGTGACATGATGAAGACTAGCCTCGACAAATTCTTCAATCCAGATAGTGTAGCCGTAGTTGGAGCCTCGGGTACTCCAGGAAAATTAGGATATATAGCTATCGAAAATCTAAAGATCTTAGGATACCCCGGCAAGATCTATCCGATTAACCCGAAAGCCAATGAAATTCTTGGCTTCAAGGCTTATCCTAATGTTAAAGAAATTCCTGGACCAGTCGATGTGGGTCTTGTTCTTGTTCCAGCAGAGATAGCAGTTGGAGTAATAAGAGACTTTGCTGAAAAAGGTATCAAGCATGCAGTAATTGTTGCTGGAGGGTTCAGTGAGGTAGATAAGAAAGGAACGGAAATGCAAAACGAAATTCTCGAAGTAAGTAGAAAGGCCGAAATGAGAATCATCGGCCCAAACACTACGGGAATTTTAAGTATGGCAGACAGGTTTTCAACAACATTCCAGACTGGAATCGAGTTTCGATCAGGTCCGGCAGCATTCATCGCTCAGACAGGGAACTTTGCATCAATCACACTCAAATGGATACTATCAAAAGAGCAATTTGGAATCAGCAGAGTCATAGGTCTTGGCAACAAAATTGATGTTGATGATGCTGACGCTTTGGAGTATTTAGAGACAGATGTAAAAACCAAAGTTATTGCAATGTATATTGAAGGAATTAAGAATGGAAGACGGCTAGTAGAAGTAGGTAAGAGGATTACTAAGAAGAAACCTGTCTTAGCATTAAAATCTGGAAGAACATCAGCGGGTTCTAAAGCCGCTCATTCACATACGGCTTCATTGGCTGCGAACGACACGATTGTTGATGCAGCTTTCAAGCAAGCCGGAATAATACGTGTAGATGACTATATGGACCTCGTTCAATTGACAAAAGCATTTGTCTTTCAGCAACCTCCAAAAGGAAACAATATAGGGGTTATCTCACCTTCTGGAGGACTCGGGGTTATTACAGCGGATGCATGTGAACGTTCAGGACTAAAGATCGCTACACTCACCGAGGATACCTTGAATAAATTCAGAAAAGCTAGTCCGCCATTCATTAATGTTGGAAATCCCTATGACATCTGGCCATCAGTCTCCCAAATCGGCATGGATGAAGCCTATAAAGTCGCTATCGACGCAATGTTTGAAGATCCTAATATCGATGCTATAGTAGCTGGAACAATGGTTACAAAAGGATGGATTGAGTTCAAGGATAATAGCTTCTTCGCAGAAGCCTCACGTAGGCATCCAGAGAAGCCTATCGTAGCATTCGCCACTAGTGAATGGGAACTCGTAAATGAATTGCAAGAGGATCTTGAAAAGCAGGGGATTCCAACGTATATATCACCTGAAATGGCCGCTAAAGCACTCTCGACTATGTACAAGTATTCATGCATAAAGTCTTCGTGATGCCGATTAGGCTTCTCCACGTCCAAGAATTATCCTGTATGGGTCAACCTCTTCTCTAAGTATCCTAAGTTCTTCACGTGAAGGGGGATCGTTATCTTTTATTTTGGATGGAAGTATCAATTCGAATCCAGTGTTTTCGACAACGTCTTCCACAGTCACTTTAGGATTCAAAGCAAAGAGTCTCATTCTCTTTGTCTTCTCATCAAAATCAAAAGTTCCTCTAGTGGTGTAGACTTTGTAGGGTCCAGTTCCTGGAGGTAGGCCAACCTTCTCTCTCGAACCGGGTCCGTCAAGATATCCTGGGGAAGTTATATAATCTGTCTTCTCAACGAATCTTCGCTTCTCATGATTCATGATTATCATTGTCTTCCAAGCGAAAGATGCGAAAGCGTTTGCTCCTCCACTTCCTGGAAATCTAACTTTTGGAGCATGATAATCTCCAAGGACTGTCGAGTTTAGATTACCATATTTATCAATTTGAGCTCCACCTAAGAAAGCATAATCTGCGAAACCTGCTTGCGCTATTTCGAAAGCTTCTGCACTATCGGCTGCTCTCAGGGCTCGCCAGGTTGTTCGAGAACAAGCGACAGACAGGGGCAGAGTTGGCATCTCGGGACCTATTCCACCAACCTCGAAAATTGGTGTGATCTTGAGATTTCTTGCTTTTTGTGCTAGTGAAGTGACTAGCATCGGTATCCCTGTTCCAACATAGATTATCTTCTTGTCTTCAATATCTCGGCTTGCAAGAATCGTCATTAATTCCATAACGTTGTATTCTTCACTCATTAAGAGAAACCCCCTGGCTTGACTTTGAGAAATTCCAAATCCTCTAGGAATTTCAACTTCTTCTTTCCACCTATTTTCTCTAGGTATTCTTCAAACGAGTCGACACCGAAGACATAATTGTTATAATATTCTTTCAATGCTTTTCCAGTGGTATCTTCGCAGGCTTTTCTGTATTCTATAAGATGTTCAATGTCTACATAATACATACCTGGCATATTTCCTGGGTGAGAGCCGTAAGGCGCTTCGACTACAGCATCAACATAGAAATAAGGGACAAATGTTCTGTCTGATTCTTTTCTAATATCTTCAGTGTCTACTATTTTCTCAGTGCTTAGTATTACTCTTTTGGATCCTCTAACCTTGCCCCAATCCTCTACTATTGCACCCGAGGTGATTCTAGCATTTCCGTAAATGTCTGATTCGTGAACATGGATCAATGCAACATCTGTAAAGAGAGCGGGTACAAGTACTACTTCCTCATCAGTAAATGGACATTGCACTTTGACCGCGCCGCTGTATTTGAAGGTATCAGAACCCATCATGTGTCTTACTGGCATGAAGGGTATTCCCATTGCTGCGGCTTTATGTCTCCAAGCCATTGAGGCGTTATCCCATTCAGTGAGTGTAATCTCTCCTTTAGTTACTGCTTGTTCTACTATTTTTCTGCTCATCTTTGGAAGTCCTAAGACTTCAAGTCCAATTATGTAACCTGGATCAAGGTGGCTAACCAGACCATTATCAGTTAAGAAATTTACATCAATAGACCTAGTTCCACAAGCTACGTAAAGATCTTTAATCCCTTGCCTTACAACTTCATGGAGAATCGCTACTGGAATTCTTACAAAACTGCAACCACTGATTGAGATTATATCACCGTCTTTCATGAATTTCTTAACAGCTGTCTTTGCGTCCATAACTTTGTCAATCATTTCACGTGGTTTGTTCTTTCTATTCCATTCACGAAAATCATTTGGAGTAATTTTCGGCCGCGCGAATTGTGTTCCACGTTCTAAAATCTTCATTTCCATAATACAGCATCTCTATGCTTTCGAATGTCCTATGAATCCAAGGTTTTGGCTTTTTAAGATTTATACTTGATCCAAAAACTTGTGTGTTATTAATTATTCACCATTTAGAGTCAGAAATGAGAAGGCTTAGTCTTAGATTAGCTTGAAAAGAAGCGAGATTATATCAACGAATTAGTTGAGGTTTAAGAATAGTAACTATGCACCTTTAGGATGAAACACTATTACTTGTCCTTCTTTATCCTTTACAGCTCTTATCTTGATTTTTCTGGGAGGCTTTTTTATGCTTCTTTTCCATATCTCTTCGTTTACAGCATTACTAATCTTAACGTCATCTACCTTCATTCTTCTCTTAACGAAATCTTTGACTACCTTGACTGCTTTTGGGGCTCTCTTTATTCTAGGCGCCTTCCAGACATCTTTGAGATTGATTGTGTAAAATTTCTCGTCAACTATTTCGATTTCCTCAATTTCTGAATCTTCTTCCGCTTCAGTTTTGTCAGGCTCCTCAACCTGCTCAGCCTCAACAGGCTCCTCTTTTACGGCATCTTCTTCGTTAACTGTATCCTTGACTTTTTCTTTAGACATAGTCTGTTAACCTCAAAGTTTTAGCTTAGTTCTTCTCCAATGTCTTCTCTTTGGAGTTGATCTAACTCTTCCCCTAGTTTTCGCAACTACCCAAGTTGGAACTGGTCTGCTGCTCTTGCCAGCTGCACCAAGCCTTTTTTTCCTTGAAGTTGGTTTATTTCTGGCCAAATCTAAATTCTCCTTATTGTAAAATCTCTTTTCTGACTTTGCATACGTCTAAGTGTTTCTTTCAATTGATCATCATTTAATGGAGTTCGAAGTTTACCAGTCTGCGCGAGTTGAATGAGTTGAAGCTCGAGCTGCTCAGCAAACTCTGGCCTAACCATCCGAATATTCGTTAATCGCTGCCTAGCTTCAGTGGTTAATATTGTTCTAAGTAGAGCCTGTTTCTGAGCTTCAAGTCTTTCCTGAGCTCTGTCGCCCCTTTGTTCATCCACGCTTGAGTTTTGAAGCTCAGCTAGCTTTTTCTGACGAATGAGCTCAAGTTCTTCGTCGCTAGGCTCAGAACTCATTTTTATTTTTCTGCTCCTGGCTTGAGTTCTTTGAGCATCTCCGCAGAGATCTTATTAAGTAGACTGAAACCCTGACTGCTCAGTTGTCTTCCCTTTTTCTCAACTTTTGAAACAAATTTCGCCTGTTCTAATTGTTTGAGTGGTTCTCTCACTGATGACCCTCCACATGATCTCGCATGTTCCCGACCTCTTCCTCTACTGCTTCTGCCTCCATATTCAGTTCTTAATTTTGAAACTCCAACTGTACCATGAATGTACAATTTTCGCAGTATGGAAGCACACCTTTTGTACCACCAATCAGGGTCTTGAGGTGGCTGTTCTCTATGCGCGCCAGTCTTTGCTGTGACAGACCACACTGGAGGTGTGACTTCTCCAACATTCTCTTTGAGATATGTGGCTAGCCGTTTGAGGAATAGATCAGCTGGCACTTCATATGGTGAAGGCAAATTTTATTTCTCCTAATAGGGTTTTTATTCTATACTAAGGTCTAAGCACTAAATTCAAATGCTCAATATAAATTTTCATTGGAAACAGAATAATCTGTTATTGAGGGAATATCTTAACTAATTGAGGTTTAAGGCGTCATGTCAGGATCGTTAAATGATGATGACAAGAAAATGAGTAGATCAGGCCTTATCAATTTTAATTCAATAGGATTATTTCTCGATTATTATGAATTGACAATGGCTAAGGCTGATCTTGACCATAAGAATTTTAACATTATCACAGAGAACTATTATGTCAGAAAAATTCCCCAAGGAGCATATCTAGTTTCAGCCGGACTTGAACAAGTCATTCAGTTTATAGAGAATTTTAAGATAGCCAAAGAAGATACTGAATGGTTGAACTCCACAAGTGGAAAAGACTTTGATGAGAAATTCTATAAATATCTACAAGATTTCAAATTTGGGGGAGATGTATATGCAGCCCCTGAAGGCACTGTTATCTTTCCTAATGAGCCTATAATCAATATTACTGGAAGATCTCTGGATATTCAACTCTTTGAAACATACCTTCTCAATGTAATGAATTACCAAACATTGATTGCAACAAAAGCTTCTAGGGTAGTGAGATCGGCAAAAGGAAAGGATGTTATTGATTTTGGAGCTCGTCGGGCGCATGGTCGAGATGCTGCCATTCTAGGGGCACGAGCTGCTTTCATAGGTGGAGTTACTGGGACATCACTTGTCATGGCTGGAAGAATTTGGGACATCCCATATGTTGGAACAATGGCGCATAAATTTGTTCAGGACAGGGAGAGTGAGCTTAATGCTTTTCGTGAATATGCAGAATCTTTTCCTCATAATTCCATACTACTCATAGATACTTATGATACTCTGAAAGGTGCGAGGAATGCTTGCATAATTGGTAAGGAACTAAGAAAGAAAGGTTTTGAGCTTAAAGGGGTTAGACTTGATAGTGGAAATCTTCTTGATTTGAGTGAGAAAGTGAGGAAGATCCTTGACGATGGGGGGTTAACACAAACTAAGATTTTTGCCAGTAATGATCTAGACGAGTTTGTCATTGAAAAACTCCTACAAGAAAATGCTCCAATAGATGGATTTGGAGTGGGCACGCGATTGATTACCGGGGCTAATTATAATTCGATCACTCATGAAGGAAATGTATCAGCGCTTAATGGAATTTACAAGATTGTGGAGAGAATCGAAGGAGATACTGCAATTCCTAAAATGAAAATGACTGATGACATTTCAAAGGCTACTTTACCAGGCAGAAAACAAGTCTATAGACGTTCGGAATCTGGAAGATTTATTGAAGATACGATAACAATCTGGGATGAAAAACCTGATTCAAAGTATGACTGGCACCCATTACTGATACCAATAATAAAAAATGGAAAACCCATATTCGATTTTCCATCACTTGATGAAATAAAGGAGTATACAGTTGATCAGATACGGATGCTTCCAGACGGTGTTAAGAAAAATTATGGAGCCCAGGAATATCCTGTTAAGCTCAGTAATCAAATTAATGAATTGATCAATAATATTTTGCAAAGTGATAAAGATAATTCTCAATGAATTTTAATTGAAATTACCGAAAACAAGAATGTGTAATTCTATTTAGTTGATTTTTTATTTCCTGTACTTGTTTTTGGTTTATAGAGAGTAAAAGTGCTTCCTCTTACATCTACGATCGACGATTTAGTTGCTACTGCAACAATTTTAGTTATTTCTAATAGATCTTTATTAGCTATAGCTACCTTCTGAGTTTTAACTTTCACAAGTTTGTCAGATTTGAGCTGTTTATTCAACTGTTCAATTAAAGCGTCGGTAACGCCTGTTTTACCAATCCAGATTTTCGGTTTGAGGTGAGAAGATCTTCTTTTCAGTCTATGGAATCTTTTTTTCTTTGGATTTTTTCTCGGTTCATTGGATAACGTTTGATCGTTTCGCACTTGAGACATGTTATGATCACTCTCCCTTTTCCATCAGGTCTATTCCTTATACGCGAATTTGCACCTGGAACTAGAAAAGAGTTACATTTCTTGCAAAAATACATTTTGAATCGTTTCGGTATTCTGACCTGACATTTCATACCGATCTTTCTAGCAAGTTCTACGTATCGATCGGCTAGAACAGGATCTCTACTATAACATTCTGATGCTAGCCTAAAGAGTTTTTCAATTCTTTCTTTGGCTATCACGCGTACTTTGTGCTGATCATTATATTTCATGATTGCATTTAACTAATACTAAATGTTTGGAAGTTAAACTTTCGTAATTCTCTACGTTAAGGCTGATCCAAAAGAATCTCATTTAAATTAAACACCTTATTTTATGCTCAAGAAGATATTTCTAGTGGAGTTCATTGGGGAAAGAAAATGCTAACTTTGATTCTTGCTGAGTCTTCAATTGAGCGTATTCCAAAAGCGATAGTTAATGATCCCTCAGTCATAAGTGATGCCAAGAGACGCCGCAAAAAACCTGAACAACTAATCTTGGATAGATCTTACCATCATAAAGCAATTAATAGACTATCAAATCCAGAGAAGAGAGGACGTCCAGATATAATTCACATTACATTACTCAATTGTCTGGGCTCACCACTAAATGTGACAGGAAGATTAACTACATATGTCCATACTCTCGAAGATCTCATAATTGAAGTATCATCCAGAACTAGAATCCCCAGAAACAGCGAACGGTTTAAAGGAATTATAGAACAACTTTTCGAGGCACATCGAGTACCAACAACAGGTAAACCTCTACTACAACTTAGAAAATCTAGTTTGAAAGAATTAATCAAAAAAGTTTCACCATCATATGTAGGTGTATTAACAACCCAAGGAAATTATAAGAATCCCACAAATCTTGGGCACCTCATTGTGAATCAAAAAAAGCCTGTTTTAATTATTGGAGGATTTTCTAAAGGTCACTTCACAAAAGAGACTTTAAAATTAGCAGATCAAACCATAAACATCTTTCCCAAGGGACTTGAAAGCTGGACAGTTGCCTCAAGAGCGATCTTTGCTTATGAACAAGCCTTGGAATTCAGCGATATATGCAATAGCAATCCATAGAAGCTAGCGCGTGCTATACTACCGTGCGTCAAACATCAACCCATTAACATATCAAAACCAGAATCCTTGTATGTAAGACGTTAACACATATTTTTCAGCTCCAATCAAAGGGTGTATCCATTGTCTGAAGATGCAGAACTCGACTTATGGAAACGAAAAAAAATATTGGAAATGCAAAAACGCCTCATGGTCAAGAAAGTCGAGGAAGAACAAAAGAAAAACCAAGAGGACAAACCAAAACCCGACATCAAACCTAAAGATGTCTTAAAGAGAATCTTCGTTGGAAGAGCAATGGAAGTCTGGGATCAAGCATGGAAACAATACCCTGAAATAATGCAAAAGTTGGAGCCAGACCTCGCACGTCTTGTTATGAGCGGAGAAATAGATGGACCAATAGATGAGAACCAACTCCTACACATCTTGCGAACCATAGGTCTCGATGTACGATTCGACCTTAGAATTAAGATATTAAGAAATGGCAAACTGAAAACAATCTCCGAAAAATTAAAAGAAAAATAAAGCACCCTTAAATAAGTCATATAATAACCCGAAAAAGATCGGTTTTAAAACCCAAATAGGGCCGCCTTAAGGTTTTTTAGTAATCTTAGCAGACCATTCTCCCTATGAACATTAGATCCATAAATGCCGGATTCAATATCAAAAACGACAAAAATGATAAAATTGTTCACGAAGCCTCAAATTTAATTTTAGATTTAAAGAAAGCTTTCAAAAAGAGACATCCGAAAGTTAGGACGACTAGATTTTGTTCTCAACCTTTGATAAATGTTAAAGATCTCAACCCAAGAGAAGTAAATAAACTAACCATAAGTATGGATAGACTTTGTCAAAAAGAGAATATTAACTGGTTCTGTTTCCCTCTTGGCGAAGTCAAAGATCAGAAAGACTATCAATTCATTAAAACTCTGCCAGCAATTATGAGTAACTCTAAAATCTCTTTCTCAAGCGTTATCGTCAGTCATGCAAATAAATTGAATTTTTCTGCCATTAATGAATGTGCTAGACAAATTAAAAAGATCTCTAGAACTGACATGAGTGGATTTGATAATTTCAGATTTTGTGTAAGTGCAAACGTTAAACCTAACGGCGCATTCTTCCCATACTCATGGCATAAAGGGGAAGATGGTTTTTCTCTTGGTTTAGAGACTATCGATCTAATCCTTAGAAACATAAGCAAGAATAAAGATCTTTCAGAAAACCGAAAAGGAATAGTAAATGCGTTATCAGGGGAATTTGTGAGTATAGATAGAATTGCAAGAGAAATCGAGAAAGAAACAGGCTACAAATATTATGGCCTAGACTTATCTTTAGCACCATATCCAACTGATAACCATTCTATTGGTAAGGCAATTCAAAAATTAGGGCTTGACAGATTTGGTGCAAACGGGACTTTATTTTTAACAGCATACCTTACCAATTTACTCAAACATCTAGAGAAAAAACTCTCTGTCAGAACAATAGGGTTTACTGGCGTAATGTACCCAGTTCTGGAAGACAGATTCTTAACCTCGAGTAATGATATGAACATTCTCAACATGGAGAGCCTTTTACTATATTCCTCGGTATGTGGATGTGGCCCTGACATGATCCCATTACCCGGAGATATTTCTGAAAAAGAAATATTTTCAATAATACTTGATATGTCATCGCTAGCTTTAATGTTGAACAAACCACTGATAGCAAGGCTTGTACCTATTCCAAATAAGAAAAGTGGGGAATTAACCAATTTCGATTATCATTTCTTCCATAATACAAAAATTATGAACGCTAGGAAGATGTCAATAAAAAGAAATATTCTTGAAAATAATTCTGAATTTGAATTCTTGTAACCGCATAATTTTATTCGTTTGGAAAGACGGTTGTTTGATGACAGAAATTTATAATTTGTCAGTGTACGCTCATGAAAATTGAGAAAAGCAATATTATAATCTTTACATGGGTTTAATATCGCTCATCCCATTAGAATTAATAAACCAGACAGTTTTACCTCTTGGATTTACCATCGCTGCAGGATAAATCTTCTTAGCTTTTTCTGTTTTTTTAAAAATTAATTGAAGTATTTTCTCTTTTTCAGCTCCAGAAATAAGGAAAAAAACACAATTTGCTCTATCGATTATCGGAAAGGTAATTGTTATCCTGTGAATTGGTTTCATCTCCGGTGGAGCATTAACAGCACATACTAATCTGTGCGTTTCAAACAAAACTGGATTTGCAGGAAAGAGTGATGCTGTATGACCATCCTCTCCCATCCCCAACAATATCAAATCGAATGATTGATAATCATTTTTTCCTGTAGAATAGTCGAACATTTTTTTAAGTAACATTTCATACAATTCAGCTGATTTCTCTGGTGAACCATTATCAACTGGAATTCTGTGAACATTTCCTTGAGGTATATTCACTCTCGAAATAAATGAATCATATGCCATAGCAAAATTACTTTGAGCATGATTTTTCGGTACATATCGCTCATCTCCCCAAAACAGGTGAACATGCTCCCAAGGAATCTTATGTGAGAATTCTGAAGCAAGGAGACCATACAAAGTACGTGGCGTGTTACCACCTGATAGGGCTAGCATGAAACGACCTTTCTTAGATATCACTGAATTAATCAAATCAACAATTTCTTCCGCCATAACTCTGCTAGCAGTATTCAGATTTGGAAATATGAATTTATTATCCCGGTTTTTAATCATTTTTCTAAGCCTATCGCATGTAGAGGCGATCTGTCTCAGAAGGATAACCACTGCCAGCGGGATATAGTCTAATGGGCTTATCTATTTTCAAAAGAGGTGTATAGAGGCTCCAAGCACTTTCTACTTCATCGGAGTGTACAAATAGAGTTTGATCGCCGTTGATCACGTCAAGAAGAAGAGCTTCATATGCATCTGGAGGTGATCCAAAGGTTTCCGAATATTTGAAGTTTAGACTTTGTGTAGTTAGATTCATTGGCTGACCCAAGGACTTTACCTGTATTTTAAGGTCAAAACCTTCATCGGGCTGTATTGTGATTATCAGCACATTGGGTTGTACAGAACAGGCAGGACCAAAGGGCGCGAAAATTGATACAGGCGCACATTGAAATCGCACTTTTATTTCAGTAATCCTTTGAGGCATACGTTTTCCAGTAAATAGGAAAAAGGGTACTCCTGCCCATCGCCAGTTTGCTATCTCCAAACGCAATCCAACAAAAGTTTCTGTTTTAGATTCTGAAGACACCCCTGACTCTTCCCTATAACCCCTAACCTTCTTACCATTGATCATCCCCTCCGTATATTGTCCGAAAACTACATCTTCTGATCTGATTGGCGCTATTTGACGGAGTATTTTTATTTTCTCATTACGGATGGCGTCTGATTCAAAAGTAGTAGGAGGCTCCATTGCAACTAAAGTCAATAGTTGTGTTAAATGGTTCTCCACCATATCACGTAGTGCACCACTCTGTTCATAATAATTGGCTCTTCCATCAATTCCTTGATTCTCGGCGACAACAATATCGATGCTTTCGATATGCTCGCGATTCCATAGATGTTCGAAAAACGCATTTGCAAAACGAAAGACTAGAAGATTTTGAACTGTCTCTTTACCAAGAAAATGATCAATTCGATAAATCTGGGATTCTTGAAAATATCTATGAACTAAATTATTGAGACCCTTTGCTGATTCTAGGTCGTGTCCAAAAGGCTTCTCTATAACGATTCGTGTCCAACCTGACCCTTTGTTAAGTCCGGTTTCTCCGAGACCTTTGATAGTAGGAGGAAAAGCGTCAGGCGGCAAAGCCATGTAAAATACTCTATTACCTGAAAGTTTTTTTTGAGTTTCCAATTCCAATATTCGATCGGAAAGTTTTCTGTAGTCTTCTAGATTTCCTTCACCAATGGAGTGATAGTGTAAACACTTTTCACACCATTCTGAGAATGCATTATCATTAATGGATAATCCTGTAGTTTCGAGTATGTTTTTGATTTGGTCTCGAAAAGTGGCATCATTGTATTCTTTGTTTCGAGACACTCCAAGTATTACTGATTTTCCTTGAAGTGCACCTTTAGTTGATAGCTGGTATAGGGCGGGGAATAATTTTCGACGAGCAAGATTGCCAGTCGCACCGAGAATGATGAAAATATGTGGTTCAATCTGTGTTTTTATCATTTTATCTCTTGACCGCGTGTCCGCCAAATTTTTGTCTCATGACAGCCAGTATTCTATCTGCAAAGGATTCATTGTCTCGGGATCGAAGTCGTCTTAAGAGTGATAAGGTTATGATGGGCGCTGCAACATCTAAATCAATCGCCTCAAATATTGTCCAACGGCCTTCACCAGAATCCTCAACATAAGGTGCAATATTCTTTAATTCGGAATCCTCTTCAAGAGCTTGTGACGTCAGATCTAGTAACCATGATCTGACAACACTACCGAAACGCCAAATCTCAGCTATTTGATGCAGATTTAGATTAAATTCACTCTTCTTTTTTAGTAAAGCAAATCCTTCGGCATATGCTTGCATTAAGCCGTACTCAATACCGTTATGAACCATTTTTACAAAGTGACCTGCGCCATTTGATCCTACATGACCCCAACCTTTGTCCTTAGCTGGAGCAAGCGTTTCAAAGATCGGTTTGAGTTTTTCCACAACATCCCTCTCCCCACCTACCATCATACTATAACCTTCTGTTAGACCCCAAATACCACCACTAGTGCCCACATCCACATAGTGGATCTTATTCTCTTTGAGCAAAGCAGCTCGACGTATGCTATCTTTATAATTCGAGTTACCCCCGTCGACGATCACATCACCTTCTTCTAATTCAGGCGAAATATCTTGAATTGTTTTATCTATTGGGTCTCCAGCAGGAATCATCAACCAGATTATCCGAGGGACAGATAATTTCTGAACCAATTCCTTTAGTGAATATGCTCCACCTATTCCTTTTTCCTTTGCTTGATTGACTGTTTCTTCGCGTCTAGCATAGCCAACAACTTTATGTCCACCTTTTACCAGCCGAGTCGCCATATTCAGACCCATACGTCCTAATCCTATCATTCCTAATTGCATTCTTTATTCCCTCTTTTTCTAAACAGAATCATGTTTACAATTACAGATAGATTTTTTTAAAATGATTTTTGACTTTGCTTTAATAATATTTTAGCGCGATTAACAATATTTTTTACGGTAAAACCAAATTTCTCATAAACCACTTTGCCAGGTGCCGATGCTCCAAATCGATCCAAACCAATTACATCCCCTTTATCCCCAACATATTTTCCCCATCCTAGAGATACTCCGGCTTCTATGGCAAGCTTAGGCAGTCCTGGAGGAAGAACTTTCAGTTTGTATTCTTCTGTTTGCTCTTCAAAAAGCTCCCATGAAGGCATCGAGACAATACGAGCTTCTATTCCGTTCATTTTCAATTCCTTGCTAGATGCTAATGCTAAATGAACTTCTGATCCTGTTGCAATTAAGATAATATCAGGTTTACCAGATTCGGCTTCAGATAAAATATAGGCACCTCGAGGAACTCCATCTCTAATCGGATATTTTGCTGGATCAAGAATTGGCAATTTCTGTCTCGTGAATATGAGGACCGTTGGTCCTTTCCTGTCGATCGCCATTTGCCAGGCCATCGCTGTCTCATTGGCGTCAGCCGGTCTAATGACCGTTAGGCCAGGAATAGTTCTGAGACTCATTAACTGCTCAATCGGTTGATGTGTTGGGCCGTCTTGGCCAAGCATAATACTGTCATGTGTAAAAATGAAAACTACATGAGTTTTCATTAACGCGGCTAATCTTATGGGTGGACGCATATAATCGGAAAAAACAAGAAATGTCGCAGTATATGGAATAAAATTACTATGCAAGGCCATGCCGTTGGCGATAGCTCCCATCGAATGCTCTCTAACACCGAAGTGGACGTTATGGGCACAAACTTTACTCAAACCCAAGTCACCATAACCCATCAAGAGTGTCTTTGTTGATGGCGCAAGATCTGCTGACCCACCTACAAGAATATGTGGGGGCGCCCCATTTAGTGAGTGTAGTTTCCTTGTCAGATTATTCATGACTTTACCTGAAGCTCCTCTGGTTGCTAATGGTTCATCATTCGGGTTGAAGAATTGTATATAGTTCTTCCAGTCAGCAGGTAATTGTCCTTTTATTGTGTTTTCAAATTGGGAATAGAAATCTGGATATTTCTTTTGATAAGAATCGAGAATCTCGTTATATTTATTCTCAAGCTCAGCTCCTTTTTGGATAGATTTTCTGAAATGGTTTAGAGAATCTTCTGGTATGTGGAATGTTGGTTCGATAGGCCATCCTAGAAATTCCTTTGTGATTTTCAAAGCTTCTGGACCTAGCGGTTCTCCATGTGCTTCTGCTGAATCTTGTTTGGGGCTTCCATATCCAATACGAGTTCTAACTATTATGAGAGAGGGTTTTTCTTTCTGGGATTTTGCGGCATTTATGGCTTTTTCGATGCTTTCTAAATCATTACCATCTGGAACCCGAAGAACGTTCCAGCCATAGGCTTCAAAACGACCCTTTACATTTTCAGTGAATGCGAAATCAGTCTCGCCTTCGAGTGAGATATGATTATCATCATATAGGTAGATTATCTTGTTCAGTTTTAGAGTTCCTGCAAGTGAGGCAGCTTCGGAGGCGACCCCTTCCATCAGGTCTCCGTCTGACACTATTGCGTATGTATAATGGTCTATTATTTGATATTCTGGGAAGTTGAAGCAATTAGCTAAAAATACTTCGGCAAGAGCCATTCCTACACCCATTGCGAAACCTTGGCCTAATGGACCTGTTGTGGCCTCGACTCCTTTTGTTAAGCCAAATTCTGGATGTCCTGGAGTCTTGCTCTCCCATTGTCGAAATTGCTTCAATTCTTCTAAAGGAAGATCATACCCATACATGTGTAAGAGAGAATATAGTAAAGCAGACCCATGTCCTGCTGAAAGTATGAAACGATCTCGATTAATCCATTTTGGATTCTTCGGATTATGACGCAAGAATTTATCCCATAGTACATAAGCCATAGGTGCCGCACCGAGAGGAAGACCTGGATGCCCCGACTGGGCTTTTTCAACAGCATCAACGGCTAAGAATCGGAGTGTATTTACGCAAATTCTATCTAGATCAGTCAAATTTAGATTTACCCTTCCAGTTGAAATTTATCATTATGAAATAGTTTCGTTCAACTTATGTTGAGCGAGAGCAGCTGCTCCAACTACACCTGCCTTTCCACCTAAAGATGCTTTGGTGAAGCTTAAATTTTCGATTGCTGGCTTTAACGCTTCTTTTTTGGTTTGTTCTTCTATCATTTGGATTAGTTCTGGTATTCCCTCTATTACTCCACCACCAAGCACGATAAGGCAAGGATTGAATGCATTCACTATACTTGAAACACCTGCCGCGATATAATGACTGGTTTCCATAACAAGATTCAAAGCTAATTTGTCTCCATCATGGTATGCTTTGCTTACAGTGGCAGCGGTTATTTGTTCAGCATGACCAGCAATTTCTAATAGAATTTTACCAGCAGAAGAATCATTGCGAACAGCATCTTGAGCTCTTTCTGCTATGGCCCATCCACCACCGTATGCTTCCATGCACCCCCTCTTTGGACAATGACAATTTCTACCATCAACTACTATTGTAATATGTCCAAGCTCTCCTGCAGTATTAGTGCAACCTGTCAACAATCGACCGTTGGTTATTACGCCGCCACCTATTCCCGTTCCAACGAAAAGAACAACTAGATCATTAACACCTTTTCCAGATCCATATTCCCACTCACCCAATGTCACCGCACGTACATCATTGGTCACAATTACGGGCAGTCCTAATTTTTCTTCTAATCTTGTTTTAAGAGGTACATCACACCAATTGAGATTAGGCGCAGATCTCACCATGCCATTAACATCGATCTGACCCGCAACACCAATTCCCAAAGCTTTAGGATTATACTTCTCTTTTTGGAGATGTTCAGTTATACATCCCACAAGATCTTCAATAACACTATCTGATCCTTTTTCTGAATTAGTAGGATATTTATGCGAACTTAGAACATTACCTTCCCCATCTAATATGGCAGCAGCTACTTTTGTACCACCGAGATCCACACCTATTGTTGTTGGGGGTAGAAATTTTTCAGTCAATTATCATCACCAACTTTTCATCTAATAAATTGTAAAATCTACTATAATATTCGATTATGAAATTATTTGAATAACAAATAATTCTTTCTAACTCTAGAATTACAAACAACTTATCTATTTGATAAACTCCCAGTTACTAAATAAGCTTCCATATACACTAATGAAATTTTAAAGGCGAATTTCTATGAAGAAATCAGAAATAATTGTTCCTTTAGATGTTCCAAAAAGAGTCAGAGAGAAATATATTAAAAATTATTTCGATGCGACATCAGGTTCTGGAAGACTTATGCTTTTTGCGGGAGATCAGAAGATCGAACATCTGAATGCCGATTTCTTTGGCGAAGA
>DAOUZW010000122.1 GCA_030671315.1 Candidatus Bathyarchaeota archaeon | reverse complement strand
GATTCCATTGTTTCTTTTGTTAGCCTGCCATTAGTAGGAAAAAAGATTTTCTTTTCGTTTCCTGGCGGTTCCCATGGAAGGGTATCTCTGGTGAACGTTCCGAGGCCAACGCTTGCAAAAAGAAAATTCCAATATTCCTTCTCGATTTTAGTTCTTAGTATCTTCCAGATATCATCAGTTCCTGAGGTAATATCCCAAGACCAATATGCAATTTCTTTTCCGTTAGGACTCCATGAAGGCCAACCACTTATCACATCACTGGGAGTTAACAACTTCTTATCGCTTCCATCGGGGTTCATGCTCCAGATTGTCCAGTTTCCAACTCGATCGGTCACCCAAACTATCTTATCTCCGCTCGGACCGTAGAACGCACCTACATCTCTTCCAGCATCATATGTTAGACGCTCCACGTAAGGTTCCATATCGATTGCGACGGAACCAGGAATACGAGTTAGATTGGGTGCATTAAATGACTTCTCAGGAGGAAGTGGATAAGACATTTTGTGACAACTTGCACAGAACGGTCCTTTATCCCAAGCGTCAAGCATACGTTGAAGTGATGAAGTCGTTGCTGCACCATAATCACGTGCAGGATCCTGTGCTAATGCATAACTCGGAAATGTGATAAGTGAGAGTGCAAAGATAATTAGGAATACAGCAATTATCCGAATTCTTTTATTAAATGATCCCACAATCATGACTTTTCCACTCCAAGATTCAAGAGCTAACAATTAAATGTTTAACTTTCCCATATAGCTTTTATGCTATAAAGCCATATTAAAAAACGGTCAAGATGGATGAAATAAGCATGATTAACTTCAGATCAACAGTATTTAGAGCTCTTGCGGATCCGAGCAGACTTAAGATCTTAGATTTTTTAAGCCCTGGTGAAAAATGTGCATGCGACATTGTAGAGGCTGTAGGTTTTGCCCAGCCAACTGTATCAAGACATCTCAAAGTATTGATTGATTGCGGCATATTGAGAAGACGTAGGGAGAGAAATAAAATGTTGTACACTATAACAAATCCCAAGATACACGAGATAATAGATCTTGTGGATTCAAGGTTCATTGATTCTTTGAGTAGACATGTGATCGCTATGGTGAAACACGGTTACCGATAGAGATCGAAGATCTTGATTTTACCTACTAAAAAGGATCTGTAATCCATATGATCGAGAACAACATTTCGATGATTATAGTGCGCGTTAGTTTACTGCTTGATTCCTTGGCACGTTCAACTAATTCATCTTATTCTTTTTAGACAAATTTTGATTACAATTTATCAATGGTGCCCTTCAGCTCTTCAACTGATTGGCCAAGAATAATCGCATCTTTAATATTTTCAATATTTTCAGTTTTTACTCGTACTTTGGCTTGGCGAAGCCGTGGTCGTTTTCCAAGAAGTTGTTTAGCAGCATCATTTTCCAGTTTTAGAATAAAATGAGTTACTTTCATTCCGTCAGGATTAATCTCAAAATTCTTGACTTTCCCCAGTTTTACCATATCTTTGCTATAAACTATCTTGTCATATAGGTTGCCTGCGAGCAATTAAAATCCCTCCTTGGTAATTATTCTAATAGTTATCTTAAATCTTCTCCAAAAATATCAATTAAATGATGTTAATGAAGGAAGTAGAGCTACCGCTACGATTAATTAACTTGTATTTCTTTACTTGTTGACGTTCATTCAACTATTTTGAATCGCTGTTTTGGTGATCCACAGACAGGGCATGTACCTGGAGCTTCACTCTCTGCTGTATAGCCGCAAGTCTGACATATGAAATATTGAGTTTTCTCAATGTCTTTTCCTGTGTTAATTGCATTGATTGCACGTTGATAAAGGTCGGCATGTACTTTCTCAACTTGATTGGCATAGTTGAAAGTTATTTTGGCTGAGTTTCTGTTTTCTGATTCTGCCTCTTTGATAAATTCTGGATACATCTTAGTGTGTTCGTAGACTTCGCCTTCTAATGCGGTTTTAAGATTTTCATTCGTTGATCCTACCTGTTTCATTGTTCGTAGGTGACTGAGCGCATGTACAGTTTCTGCTTCTGCGACAGCTTTGAAAAGTTGGGCTATGTTTGTAAAACCTTCTTGTTCAGCCTTTCTTGAAAAGGCTGTGTACTTTCTATTCGCCTGGGATTCTCCAGCAAATGCGGTCTGCAGGTTTTCATCAGTTCCCAAGTTTAGACCTCCGAGATTACCTTGTGAATTTATCTAGATGTTATTAAGCATTGATGCTCGAGTAGAAGAACTATTACCAATAATAAAATTGATTTCTAAGATTTTTCTCTTAGTCTGGCCATGATTAAGTAGATTTTTTCAAAGAAGAAACTTTGTTCATCCTGTATTTCAACTTCAAATCCTTTTTTGCATAGAGCTTTCATTGTCTTATCATACCCGGATAACGTAGACTGTATGATCTGTATTCGCCCATTATTGCCAAGGTAATTATCTACTTCTTTGATAAATCTCTCAGTCAAATTGCGCCCATCTCTTCCTCCATTCCACGAATAATCTATTGGATCGTGTTTATCATCAACTGATTGTGGAAGATAGGGCGGATTCATAATTATGAGGCTAAATTTTCCTCTTATTGCGGTGAATAGATCACTAACAATGAATTCTACATTAGTGATATTATTCTGTTTAGCGTTGATCTTCGCAAGACGAACAGCATGAGGATTGATATCAATACCAAAAATGCTTTCAGCCTTTTGTGAGGCCACCAATGAGATATATCCTGATCCTACACCAATCTCTAATACTCTATCATTTATTCTAACGTCAAGATTCTTCGCAAGTAGCATTGTATCTTCTGCAGGATCATATACATTTGGGTCTTTTTCCATTTTGAATTTCTTTATCGATAAATTCAAAAGGAAATCTCCACGGGATCATTCATTTTTTTGATTTTCATACTCAAGCATGATTTAATCGTGATCTAAACGGGTACCATTCAGTCAGCTATAATCTTCCAAGAAGATATATAGAACCGACATAACTAGGTAGCGCCACGGTTTAGGTTGAAGAAATTGAAGGATTCATACAAGATTGCTATTATAGAGGGGGACGGCATAGGTCCGGATATCGTAAACGAAGCAAAAAAAGTATTGGAATTATTGCAAGAGAGATTTGAATTTCAACTTGAATACACAGATGCCCCTATGGGCGATCAAGTAAAAGAAAACTCTGGGGAACCCGTCCCTGAGAAATCTTTAGAAATATTCTTGAAGTCAGACGCTGCTCTAAAGGGTCCTGTTGGTGAAACCACAAGAGACCTTGTTCAGGCTCTAAGATTTAATCTTGACCTATACGCTAATGTTCGACCGGCGAAATCATATTCATCTATTAGTCCACCAGCGTTAAGACCTGACATAGACCTGGTGGTAATAAGAGAAAACACAGAGGGACTTTATCGTTCACTCGAGAATGAAATTATTCCAGGAGTATGGACAACTACAGGAGTCTACACAGAGAATGCATGTGAAAGAGTTTCTAGATTCTCATTTGATCTTGCTAAGAGTAGATTGAGCAAAGGTGGCAAGGGCGAGGTTGTTCTGGCTCACAAAGCAAATATTTTTCGCAAAACACATGGAATGTTCAGAGACATATTTAGAAAAGTCAGTAAAGGCTATCCGGACATAGAATGTAGGGATTTATACGCAGACGCTGTTTGTGCATTGTTGGTTAAAGAACCACAAAAATTCGATATAATTCTAGCTGAGAATCTAATTGCTGACCTATTGAGTGATTTGGCTGGACAGATTGCTGGAGGATTAGGCATGACGGCTGCAACAAACTTCAATATAGAAAAACGAATAGGATATTTCGAACCGACACACGGATGCGCCTATGATATAGCAGGAACGAATAAGGCAAATCCCATAGGCCAAATATCTTCTGCAGGGCTCATGCTCGATTTTCTTGGAACATATCATCAAGACAAACGTCTAACAGAAGCGGCTCAAGCGATAGAAGCTTCAGTTGCTAAGTACTTAACAGAGTCAAAAAACGAAGAGTTACCTATAGAACTTGGAGGAAAAGCAGACACAAAAATTGTTGGTAAAATCATTGCTGAGATAGCTTCAACATCTTCTGCGAAATCTTGAAATCGAATATAACATATGTTAGATTCTTTAATATTCCAAAAACGAAAGTGGCAATTATGTCAAACAGTTCCGATATTCTTGAAAACATCAAAGAGTGTTTCATCAAATTAGAAGGCCCCGATAGAATTAAAGAACTCACAATGAAAGCTCTTGATTCAGGCGTTGAAGCAAATCAACTTATCAAAGCTATCAAAGAAGGACTTGACGAAGTCGGACAAAAATATGAAAATAGCGAGTACTTCCTTTCAGACCTCGTGATGTCTGGCGTCATGGCCAGCGAAGTAACTAATTTAGTTAAACCCAGACTTCAACCTGCTGAATCTGAACCCATAGGTAAAGTCTTACTTGGTACA
>DAOUZW010000161.1 GCA_030671315.1 Candidatus Bathyarchaeota archaeon | reverse complement strand
TTCAGAAACCGAGTTCTTGGTTTTAACACTCCCTTCTGTCGTGAGTAAAATATTCGCTCCAACCTCGGCAGCAATTCCTGTTAAAAGCAGATTTGCTCCAATTGAGTCACCATCAATTAATTCTGTTACGTTCCCAGCACCGAAAAGCACTGGCGTATTTGTATTCATTTCTCTAAATCTAAGATATGCTTGAATTGATGTGCATAGATCAGGAGAAAAAATTGGCGATAAAACAGGATCAGCAATAATATTCATGTATCCCAAAGATCTTGCTCGGCGCATATTCTCATTTAATTGACTAATTCTTTTTTCAACATTTTCCTCTAAAACATGCGATCTACCTGACGCGGTCACAACCACTGGAGTATCTACTGTGAATTCGGCTACTTCAGACATGTTTTCAGCATCTATACTTAGTATTAGATCAGCACCGGCTTTTATAGCGCAGATTATCTCTTCTGGATCTTGAGCGTCTATGCTAACTATTTTCTTCGTACATTTCTTTACTGCTTTAACAGCTCTTGATGAATCCTCAGGATGACCTCCACCAGCGACCATACCTACATCTATTATGTCGGCACCAGATGCATCAAAGAAATTTGCTCTTTTTTTTATTTCCTCTGTTGACATTATCGAAGCGTCAACGATCTCGGCGAGAACCCTCATAGGAAAGTGAGGACCTAAAAATAATCTCTTTTCACCTTTTCCTAAAATAAACAGATCTTCTCTCGGGGTTGCTTTCTTACTTTCTTTTTCAATTCTATTTAGAGACCTTTCTATATCTTTTATTCCAGCTTTTCTGATTGATTCATCAGCAGGAGATATGGTTGAAAATCTGATCTTTTCTATTACTTTGAGTACATTCGGCAGATCTGCTGCATTCTTAGGTCCCTTCCAAGATTTTATTCCAACGCTTTTTCTGATAATTGAAGCGTCTCCTTTTATTAGACCTGGTATCAACACAAGATCAATTCCAGAAAGATCCTTATGCTCAAGCATTCGAGCTATGTATTGAGTCGACATTAGAGCTGCAACTGGAACTGGTAGGATACAGATCTCATGGTCAAACTCGCTTCGCCTAAGATGTTCTTTCACAATGTCTTCTGCTCTCATTCCCGTTACAACAAGCACTTTCAAGATCTAAACCTTCAGACATTAGATGGATTATTCGTAACAAGGATGATTATCCAACTCATCTAATGAAAAGATATATGAGCTCCAAAATTGTTTGGACCGGCACATAACACTTCTCCACCACCAGATTTATTCAAGAGATTTTTTAGCATGAGGATGACTCTTTCTACCTCACTATCTCGTTTAAATAAGCCATAAGCTGTAGGCCCAAACGAGCTTTGTCCAGCACCATGTGCCCCTTTCTCCAATAATGTTTTGATGCACCTTGCTGTTACTGGATGCATAAGATCTTTGGCTGCCTTTGCGAAACCAAGATTCTGAAGTTCTGTTAAGCCAGAGCCAAAAATCTGAATATCCTTTTCCAATACGGAAGGAAGAAGTTTCAGAAGTATAATACGACTAATTGCGGCAACTTCATCGGCAGGGATTGGACATAGTTTTCTGAAGATGTCCGTTTCTTTCTGTCCAAACATTCCCTTTTCTGTTTTTGGAGTTGCTAAAATGAAAATCCAATCTTCTGGAAAATCGTATCTAACAAGTACTTTTGCGGGTGGAGCCCTCGAAGCATTTGAAGGTAGAAAGTCTTTTTTCTGGCAGTTATTGCCGAAACTGTGTCCTCCATCTAGAATCAATCCTCCTTTATCAAAAGTTGCTACACCTATGCCGGAAGTCCCTCCTCTACCCATGATTTGAGCTAATTCATAAGTAGACAAATTTAATCTGAGTAGTTTTGCTATTGAGGAAGCTACTGCCAAACTAAGCTGGGTTTCAGAACCAAATCCTACATGCGATGGTATCAAATTTTTAATATTTATTGAAATGTTTTCATTAGATTTAACATTTGATAAAAATAATTTAGCAAGCGCCATTACACGCGAAGATTCTTTTCCATAAACTTTTGTTTCATCACTAAGCCATGTTATGAGTTCGACATTTGGTTTCTCTATACTAATCCCTAGACTTCCATCTACTCGACCGAGCTCACCATTCATATCTATTAGACAGAAGTGTAGTCTAGATGGTGTCTTAACGTATACTTTTTCCATTTTTCCATTTATTGATTCTATTTTGGATTTCGTTGATGATTTTTTCATAGTCCGAGTCTGGTGAGACTCTTTGAATCAATTCTTTATAATGATTTATCAGCTGAATCAGGTTGTTTGTCTTTTTTGTTTTACCTTTAGCTAAGAATTCCTTTATTCGAGTCGAATGTATTATAGCTTCAATAACTGCATGGGCTCCTCGAGAATAAAGGTCCGACCTAGTTTTTTTCAAATTTATTCTTTTTATATGGAACTCAGTTTCCACATAGCTTCGTTTATGTTTACACGTTCCCAAGGTCATCAGAATATATCCATCTGCAGATCTCAAATACGGTGCATCTATGATTTTTGATCGAGAAAAATAATTTGGTGAAAGCTGATTTTTTTCTTTAAATGTTGTTTTATAGAATAGAAACGGATCGTTTGTCACATTTGCTATTGCACATTTTCTTTTCATTATGTTGTTCAGTGTGCGTGTTCCTTTGAATAATTTGATGAAGACTCTTTTTTTTCTAATAAATTTTATACCCATAGGAGCGGCATTTGGTTGACCTTCATCACAGTATGTTGACAGGATGATTTCGTATGTTTCTCCTATTTTGGGGTATTTTCCCCTATTCATTCTATATCATATCCAAATTGAGAATTATCATTACAGGTCTTGTATTGATTGTTCAAGATGTGTAATTTGTAGGTTAATCTTAGATTATTTCAACTGAAGATCCTATGGCTTGTCCTGGAAGCCCTTTTTTGAACCTACTTCGTAGAACACCATTTCGGCCATGCGTTTTGACGATTTTTCCTATGAGTTTCTTTCCAGATTTTGAGCGCCAAATGACCTTTTTCCCGATATATTTCGCGGCGGAATTTGAACTGTCTATGCCTGGAATTCGTATCAATATATTGTGAGGATACTGTCTGAACATGCCTTGTCTGATGTTCACGAATATTCCAAAGATTTTCTCGACTGGTGGTGGGGCTTTCGCTTTTGGTTTGGGCTTCGGTTTTGGTTTCGCGACTCTCTTTTTTTGTTTAGCCATTATGGATTTGATAAGTTCATCTTTGATCTTATTTGATGGCG
>DAOUZW010000184.1 GCA_030671315.1 Candidatus Bathyarchaeota archaeon | reverse complement strand
CAACATTCCGTTTTCTGTTGGAATGGGATGTCCAGCTTCATTCAGATAGATCTTTTTTGTAGGGTAATTTACTGATGTCCCGGTCAGAATGTTTACTATACCATGAGTTATTCGATCACCTAACAAATTCTCAAGGGCCTGAGTCATTGGACCGCTTGCTTTTCCCCCACCAATCACAATTATGTTTTCAAATTTGTTCAGATCGAACTGCTTTGAACCAACCGTCAGTATTGAGTCTGATACAGAAACATTATCGATGATCAATTGGTAGGGATTTGATGATAATAATGCAGAGTCGAATGCTAGTAAAATGGCGTCTCTAACTTTGCGATCAGTTGGTGTTGTGGAGTTTTCAAGAATTTTATTTTTATTCCTAATAGGAGACATAAATTTCTTCCATCTACTAAGTTAAACCATTTTTGTTTCAGAAAGCTGACGTATCTTCATAACATCAGGATTTACTAATTGTGGAGGATGCTCTCCTTTAAACACATTCAACAAATTCTCAGTAGCCATCTTAGCCATACCGTGTCTGGACTCACGAGTAGCACTGGCAATATGAGGTGCGATAGTTACATTCTCAAGTTCTATTAGTGGACTCTCAGGATCAATTGGCTCTTTCTCGAATACATCTAATCCCACTCCAGCGATAGTTCGATCTCTCATAGCAGAGATAAGCGCATCCTCATCAACAACTGGACCACGTGAAGTATTAATTAAATGGGCTGTTGATTTCATCATTTTAAATTCATTATGACTAATGAGATTCTTGGTTTCCGGGGTTAATGGCACGTGAACAGAAATGAAATCGGATTCCTTCAGAAGCGTTTCTAAAGGCACATATTCTATACCAAGATTCTCTTCTTTTTCTTTTGAAGCACGTATAACATCATAATAGATTAATCTCATCTTGAAGCCTTTTGATCGCTCTGCCACGCCTGTTCCTATCCTTCCTAACCCAATTATCCCTAGAGTTCGACCGTAAATTTCAGATCCCAGAAACATTGTTAATCCCCATGGGATCTTCCATTTTTTATCTCGAACATATTTGTCAGCTTCAGCAATTCGTCTGGCAGAGGATATGATCAGTGCCCAAGCAAAATCAGCAGTTGCATTTGTCAATATCCCTGGAGTGTTAGTTACATAGATGCCTTTCTTTGTAGCTTCTGAAACATCGATGTGATTGAAGCCAACACTTATTGAACTAATAGCTTTTAGCTTAGAGCCATAAGAAATAATTTCTTGATCTATCTTTTCCATTAATGAGCATAACAACCCATCTTTATCTTCTACCCGCTTAATGATTTCTTGTTTGGAAGGTGACGTCTCTTTATCGTTAATTTCAACATCGCAGAATGATCTTAGGAGATTCAATTCTTCCTCTGGGATCTTTAATGTTACATACACTTTTGGGCGGGTCAATCTTTACACCTTCGGGTTACGTCCTACTAAGTTCTCTAATATTATTAAGAGTAATCTAAGAATGGATTAAAAAAATCCAGTTTATTTGAATGAAATATTGGCTACAAATCCTCAGTAGTTAGGTTTATATTAACTCGTGAAATCCAAGTTTGATAAAAATTTATGATTTGGTGAATGAAGTTTGATAATTACTGAATCCTGCGTAGGATGCACAAGATGTGTACCATATTGTCCCTCTGGCGCAATATCGCTAGGTAAAGACAGAAAAGCCCACATAGACCGACATAAATGCATAGAATGCGCCGTATGTTTCAACAATGCCGGCTGCCCTGTTAATTCTTTTCAGTTGGAAGAATTAGAGTTCCCACGTTCCGTTAGAGAAGTTTTTGCCACAGTCTACAAAGCACACAAAGATACCAATGTTCCAGGTAGAGGAACTGAAGAAATGAAAACCAATGATGTAACCGGAAGATTCAGACCAGGAATGGTAGGCTTCTCCTGTGACATGGGTCGACCAGGCGTTGGTTTGGAACTTAAAGACGCTGAGAAACTATGTATGGCATTGGCGAAACACGGTGTAGAATTTGAACCTCTAAATCCATTGACAAGTCTAATGTCTGATAAGAAAACCGGTAAACTTCGCGATGATGTTTTGGGAGAAAGAGTTCATTCATGTATACCAGAATTCACTATCAATGAAGAAAAATTTCCAGAAGTTCTAGAAGCGCTTAAAAAAATTTCCAAGGAGATAAACACCGTTTTCAGTTTAGGGCTCTGTATAAAAATCAATGAGGATGGAACTGTTCCAATAATGAAATACTTAGATGATAACAAGATACCCTATTACCCTGGCGGTAAGACTAACATCGGGATAGGAGCCCCATTAGCTAAATTCTGAGGTGAATAAAAATGACTCATACTCTTCACAGATCTGGAACACAAGAATCTTTGTCAAGAGATTATCCGATACTAGTAATAGCGGCTCAATCAGTAAATGCAAAAGGTTCAGGGCCTCAATTCAAGAAAGCTCTTGAGATAATCCTGAAACATAACCCAGTTAACGTAGGAGATATGCGAACAGGCAATTATTTTAGGAAAGGTTTGAAACCCGTTCTGAATAGCACTAAAGATAATTCAATAGCACATGGCGTATTCACAAATAAAAAAGACTTAGAGGAATGTCTCAAAGAACTTGCTGACGCAAAACTCGGACCATCAGTGGTCGCGACAGGTCTATTATCA
>DAOUZW010000163.1 GCA_030671315.1 Candidatus Bathyarchaeota archaeon | reverse complement strand
TAAAAGATGACGTGTGTCATAATTGACTGACTATTGTAAACAACGAAAATAAACTTAAGAGAGCTTAATTTTAAGCGCACGATTAAAGCCGAGTCTGAATGAATAATCTAATTGTTTTTTGTAAACTTCAAAAAGACGCGTCCTCACAGTCTGACCATGATTAAGTCTTTCAAAAAATTGATAGATGAGAGCTATGAACAGAAATTGTTTTGTTAAAAATCTTAATTTAAAAATTGAATATTTCTCTTTCTTCCAATTTGAAAAGTCAAGTATCTCAGGATTTATTGATTCAAGTTTTACCGCTGCTCTCCCAACGGCAATCATACGTTTTGAGAAGTTAGAAATATTTAGATCAGTCGAGTGAAACACTTTTGCATTCTTGTTGTAAACTATTCTAATGCCATCATTGTACAGACGATAGCCAAGTTCGGTATCTGAGTAATATCCTGGAAATAATCTCTCATCACTCATTCCAATAGTGACATATGTCTTTTCAGGAAGTGACAAATTCGCACCATATGTATACGTGTAATGTACATTATTTGGGTCAGGTATGTCTGAGGGTTTTTGGCAGACCCAGAATCTGCTCTGCTCAAGAAAATCTATAAAGTAACTCTTGTGTTCAAGCTCTATCCAATCTATGTTACCCACAACTGCGCAATTATCATGTAATGAATGTGATGCCAAATGTTCTTCCAATAATCGTTTGTCAGCTATACAATCTGCAGCTGTAAAAAGAATAATTCTACCCTGAGCGTGATGGGCTCCCAAGTTCCTTGACTTTGGCCCACCAGAAAAAGTTTCGTTTCTTAAAATATTTAATGAATCTTTGAATGTATCGAGAATCTCGGCCGTTTTGTCGGTCGATGCATCATCGATAGTAATTATATCGTACCACTCATGTGGTATTTTTTTGTCTAATAGGGAGCTCAAACATTTTTTCAGTTCTTCGCCAGATTTTCTAATATGGAGTATAACAGATATTTTCGGATTCGCTTTCAAAGATATCTTATTCATTAGGCGATCTGTTGACTCCTCAGATTTTCACTTTTTTCAACGACCAATAACATGTTAAGCTATTAGAGGCTGTTACATATCAGGCAATATATGATTGACAATTCTAAAGATCGTGCTCATCAATTAGAATTTGTTAATATTTGACTAAGCAACATGCAGATATATTTCTAAACTAAAAACCTTCTTCAAATCGCAACCTCAAGTGACATCATGGGAATAATAATGTTGAACAAATCAGGCACTCGTCAACAAATTGTAATTTTAGGAGGAGGCCCAGCGGGTCTCACCACAGGATATTATGCCCAAAAGAAGAATTTGCCATTCACAATTTATGAGCAGAATGATCGAGTTGGAGGTAATTCTATTACTTTAAAGCATGAGGACTTTATGTTTGACTCTGGCGCACATCTCTTTTTAGATAAGGATCCTAGGGTGACGAAAGAAATATTTGAAATTCTAGAGAGCCATCTCAACAAGATATCTCTACCACTCCAGACGTACTATGATGGAAAATTGGTTGATTTTCCCTTTTCCCCTTTGAATTTAATGGTCAATTTAGGAATAAGGAAGTTCATCAAATCCAATTTCGAAATTGCCACAAAAAAATTTAGAAAGAGAAGTGCCACGGATAACTTTGCAAATTATGTGAAACATGTCTATGGCGAAACCATTTCAGATCTTTTTCTATTAAATTACTCTGAAAAATTATGGGGAAAATTTTGTTCTGATCTTTCATCAAAAATAGCTGGAAAACTATTGACTGGATTTACTTTCAAGACTTTTCTCATAGAATTATTGAGAGGCAGAGAAGCCAAGATACAACATACGGTCGGCAACATGTATTATCCCGAGAAAGGGTTTGGCACGATTATGGAGAAGATAGCTCAACGCTGTGGACCTGAGAATATTCGAATTAACTCCAAGATTACAAAGATCTTGCATGATGACAATGAAATCAGATTTATAGAAATAAATGGAGTAGAGAAATTAAAAACCGGTTTTGTAGTTAGTACGATACCACTCAATCTATTTATCCAACTCATGGATCCAACACCATCAAAGAATATACTAACCACAGCAAAGAGCCTTCAATTCCGCGATTTAATTTTAGTAACCTTATTTCTCGATAGAGAAACAGTTACGGATAGCGCTTCAATTCACTTTCCCAACCCAGAGTTCAGTATTACTAGAATACATGAACCTAAAAACAGAAACAAATCAATGGCCCCTACTGGAAAGACCTCACTTGTCGCTGAGATACCTTGCTTTGAAGGAGATAGAATTTGGCTTAAGAAAGATAAAGACCTGATTCAGCAAGTTAGCTCCGAATTGAGCAGCATGGGTTGGATAGAAACAGGAGAGATTTTAGATGGCATTGTTTCCAGACTTCATCACGCTTATCCGATATTAGATCTAAACTATCAAAATAAAATCAAAAAACTTAGAAATTTCCTAGATGGCTTTGACAATTTAAAGATTACAGGAAGAACAGGTGCATTTGAATATCTTTCATTTCATCATATTATGCGAGCGTCTGAAAAAATAATTGATGCGATACCCATCCACTAGTAACATATGGCACACACTTTAATCCACATAAAAATCATGAAGAACATATTTTATTTTACAGTTTTTTCATACATGCTAATAATATCTTCAGTTTTTCCCGAACTAACCATTTCTCCTTTTGAGAGTAGCATAGTCTTTTCACAAAATTCTCTAACTAAACTTAAATCATGAGATACAAGTAATATCGTTTTTTTCTCTTCTTTGAATTGTTTGAATTTGTTCATACATTTTTCTCGAAATTCTATGTCTCCAACCGCCAGCGCTTCATCGATTAGAAATATGTCAGGGTCTGTTTCAATAACTGTTGAGAATCCTAGACGCATCTGCATTCCTGACGATAGGTTCTTGAGTTTTGTGTCCTTGAATCTTTGAAGATTTGAGAAGTCAAGAATATTGTTTATGCGCTTCTTTATTTCTCTATTTTTCAAAACCATAATTGAACAATATATCAAAATATTCTCTTTGACAGTTAGATCTGGATGGAAACCAACACCCAATTCAAGTATTGACGCGACTTTACCTGTCACTTTGATGTTTCCTTTATCCGGCCGTAAGATATTTGCAATCAATTTTAGTAATGTGCTCTTACCACTTCCGTTTCGGCCAATTAGACCCATAGAAACCCCATGTTCAACAGAGAAACTTA
>DAOUZW010000149.1 GCA_030671315.1 Candidatus Bathyarchaeota archaeon | reverse complement strand
ATCAGGAGGGAGAAATTCCAAACTAATAGTTATTGTCGCAAGGGACAAGACTGTTGAAAAACGTAAAGGAAAAAAACCGACGATTCCCGAAGAACAGAGAAGGGCATTAGTTGAATCTCTTAAACCCGTCGATAGAGCTGTGCTCGGGTATGAAGAGATTAATATGAAAGCAGCCATACGAAAGCTCAATACTGATGTTATAGCTTTAGGATATGACCAACGCGATATTTTAGAAGCAGTAAATGATGCTTTGCAAGAGTATATGGGAGAAGTAAAGGTTATACAAACTAAAAGATATGGAAAGAGAGACCTAAATAGCTCATCAAAGATAAAAAACAAAATTATAGAAGAATTAAAATTGTAAATTAATGAATCAAGTATTAAAAAACTCAACTAATATTAGCTTTCGTGTTGAAATGTGGAATCATTATCCTAAGCTTAATGGTATCCCCATCTTTCAATTTAAGTTTCTTTCTTAAGTTTTCTTTGGAAACTATTTCGACAACATCAGATCCATAATGACTTCTCATTGCCAAGATTATCGATACTTGAACTTCATCATTCATTATCGCTTCAGCACACTTTGCAGGGCCAAAACTCCTTTTTTCGGTCGTGAACCCTTTAATTGAGATTAATGGAAGAGAATTCAAAGTATTTCTTTCATTCTCATAACCAGGTTTCAATCGAATATTTAGAGTACCAGGATATGGATCGAAGCCTAGTTTCTTTTCTAATTGTTCTCGATAACCTGCTTGACCAATATAATAAGAGCCTTCGCCGAGCCCTGAAAATAGTTCTCCTTCTAAGAAGACGTAGTTAATAGGCTGTTCGAAAACATCTTTCAGTCTGAAATATAATTCTTTGAGAAGATCCAAACCGTTGGGGGTTATACGTATAGTCTCCCGCTTTCCGACTTTGACCCGTCTTATTAGACCTCTTTGCTCTAGCTCAATAAGATGTCTCGAGGCTGTTTGCTGAGATATCTCGAGATCAAGGGCAAGTTGACCTGTCGTATACGTCAATTCCCCTTTAGATATCGAGAGTTCAGCCAATTTACATAGAGTTATTAGGAGATTGGCTTTGAGGGAGGTCTTCTCAAACGCATTCATAGTTTAAATCATCATCAATTATTTTTTTGCTATCAATTTGCATCTTGGGAAAATTATCTTTTTCATTTTTACATATTCTTTTAACATATCTTGAAGATAGACAGATGATAGCCAGTCGAATCATATTTCTTTGGAGAGATTATATTTGGATGTCGCTTTTCTAAAAATTTTTAGTTTGAGTTGAAATCATGGGAATATATCATTATAGAATCTTTCCAGGAAGGCACTTGATAAAGTGAATACTCAAAAATATCAAATGTTGACTAGGGAGGAACTTATCAATATTCAAAATAATCTTTCTAGAAATTTAATAATCACTGATCTTTTTACAAAACCTATTAGAAAAATTGGTGGAGTCGATCTATCTTTCATCAAAGATCATGCAGTAGCAGCTTGCGTTTGTGTAGATTATGAAAATTTCGAAATTATAGAGAAAAAGACAATTTTAACGAGCTTAGATTTTCCCTATAGACCGGGATTTCTCTGGTTTAGAGAGGGCCCACCATTAGTTAGAATAATCAAAAGTCTTGATGTATTGCCAGACATTTTCATGATTAACGCTCACGGCTTAGCACATCCCAGAAGATTTGGATGTGCTTCACATATTGGAGTAAACATAGAAAAACCAACTATTGGTATAGCTAGCTCCAGGCTTTTTGGAGAAGTTATTAAAATACCCAAAAAATTTGGTGATACTGAACCGCTTAAATCAAATAATGAGACAATCGGTTATGTTATCAAGCCAAAAATTGGGAAGCCAATATATGTTTCACCAGGCCACATGATTAGTCTAGAATCTACAGTAAAAATTACTATTAATTGTCTTCGCGATCACAGATTCCCAGAACCGCTTCATCTTTCCCATAGACTCGCTGAGTCAAGAAAAAGAAAAATCATTCATTCCATGAGTTAGTCTTTTGCGACCCACTTTTCGAGTCTCTTTTCAAGACTCTTTAGAGCGTTTTCTAATGATAATCTTCTGAATTCATTAACAACGTCTCCTCGCGTTATCTCGATCAATTTCCGTGCAGTATCCATTTTATGTCTGAAACCCGATATTATACGTGTGTGATCTATCGAGTACAAGTCTTCATGTATACCCTCCATAATCCTTAGCATATTTTCAGCATCTGCAAGTTCTCCTTCTTTAAGAAAATTCAGACATCTTCGACGAAGCTCCCCTAGGAAATCTAAAAGACCAAGAAGGTATGGTTCGATCTTAACATCAACTTCTTTAAGTGACAATAATTTATTTTTGGTTATAATCCCGTAGAGCATTTTTGCTTCAGCATATTCTTGATAGGCAACAGTTACATTTCCCAGACATTTCAAATCTTTCCTTTTTCTAAGAATTCCCTCTAGATCTCTGATCGCGCCCTCAGCATTACGTAAATGTGTTACAGCTTTCTCGATATTCCCTCGATGCAATTCTACGATCGCGTTCCCCGAGGATCTGATCGAGATTCGTGAGAATTCAAAAATACTGTCTCTTGCCACACTGAGATCCAAGAGGTTCTCTTGAATCATCTTGATATCAGTTTTCTTCAGCAATTTAGAACCTCACTTAACATTTAATTTAGCAAACCTTTATCGGTTTTTCCAATTTGCTTAAAAGAACAACTCTACTTTCAACGGAATCATCAATAATTCTATATCCAGTGGACTCAGCCAATTTTAAGGAGAATTCTCGAACCTGTTTATATGTCGGCATATTTTCAAATGCTAATCTCTTTCTCGAATAGCCAATATACATGTACGCTTTCGGTTCTATATATGTCGGGTCAGCTTTTGAGATCAGCTTAGCGTAGCCTCGAGGATCTTCGAGGTTAAGCCCTCTTATGAGTGTGAGTCTAATGGCTGAGGGACAGTTAAAACTCTTCAATAAATTTAGAGTTTCCAATAGCTTCCGCCAATATTTTTTAGATCGAGGTCTACATATCTCTCGATATCGCTCAGATCTTGATGCAGATAGTGAGATGTATAATTGAGTTGGTTCATCTGAAAGATTCCTTAATACATCTGGTCTCGTTCCATTTGTAACTAAGAAAGTTGTCATTCCCAAACTATGAAATTCTGAAATGAGTTCACCTAGGTTAGGATATAGTGTGGGTTCCCCAGCTAGGCTTATGGCTATATGTTTTGGTTTCAAAGCTTCTTGATAAACATCTGATTTGATCTTACCAGAGAGAACTTGACTCTTGTAGCCATTAAGGATTTTTTTCTGACTGACTAATATGTGATCTACTATTTTTGAGGGCGTATCCCAAATTTCTGAAGTGGACTCATCCCATGATAGATTTGACTCCCCTGTCTGGATCCTCCAGCAGTGAAGACAACTTTGGGTGCACCAAATTGCAGAAGGAGTAAATTGAACGCATCTATGTGATTTGATACCATAGAACTTTGATTTGTAGCATGACCTTCCTTCAACGAGACTCATATGAAGCCAACGACATTTCTTAACAGCAGAGTGATTGCCAATAATTTGATATTTTTGTCTTTTAAGAACTCGAAG